>NZ_NAAD01000025.1 GCF_002093115.1 Geothermobacter hydrogeniphilus
AACCTCGAACCTCGAACCTCGAACCTCGAACCTCGAACCTCGAACCTCGAACCTAAATTATTTCAATATTGATCCGATGAATATAAGGAGGGACTCATGCGTTACATCTATTACATCATCGGGATCATTGTCGCCGCCGGACTCGCCGTTGTGGCCACCGGCCATCTGCTTAAACCGGAAACAAAAGATGACGCGGCCCTGACCGTCAACGGGCGCACCATCAGCATCGAGGAAATCGACAGCCGTCAGCAGTACGCCTCCTACCCCTATCGCAGCCTCAATGATTTCATCGACGACCTGATCACCCGCGAGCTGCTTATCCAGGAAGCCCGCCGTCGAGGCATCGACCGCGAAGAATCCTTCCGCCGGGCCATCCAGGACCAGTACGAACAATCCCTGATCAAACTGCTGCTGGACCGGATGGCCAACCAGCTTTCGCCCAAGGTCAGCGATCGGGATATCGCCGCATACCGGGCCTGCAGCACGCGACGTTACCGCCTGGAACAGGGGCTGTACGACAATCCGCAGGACAGGAACCCAGTGCGGCCGCCCCGAACCATCGAAGATGATTTCAACGCCCTGCCACTTGCCTGGCAGCTGCAGTTGCTGCCGCTGAAAAACGGCCAGGAGACCGCCCCCTTCCCGGTCGGCAACCAGTACTGCGTGCTGCGCGTCGAGCAGATAAAAGACAGCGGGACGGCCGTTGAACTCAGTGATGACGAAATTCGCCGACTGCTCACCGACGGTCGACGACAACTGGCCCTCGATGCCTGGATGAATGACCTGCGCCGCACTGCGCGGATCGAAAAATCACCGTTATTGAAACAGCGGGAGGGGCAGCAATGAAACGCCACTACAAACGCCGCAACTTCTTTATCAACAAGGAATTCCAGGGCCGCTTCATCTTCCTGTACTTCACTTTCAGTTTTGCCGGCGTGATTTTCTTCGCCCTGATCTTCAGCTTTCTTTCCCAGGACCACCTCACCATCGCCTACAGCGGCCAACAGCTGCAGTTCGGCAAGACCCCCCTGGTGCTGCTGCGCGAACTGGTCGAGGCCAACTGGATCTTCCTGATCACCGTCGGCGTCTTCATCGCCCTGGTGTCGATGTTCCTCACCCACCGGGTCGCCGGCCCCCTGTTCCGCTTTGAACGGACCTTCGAGGCCATCAGCAATCGCGATCTCGACTGGCGGGTGGTGCTGCGCAGCAAGGATGAGGCCAAGCAGGCCGCCGGCAAGCTCAATGCCGCCAACGACACTCTAAATACCGATTTGCGGGCCATACTGGCCCGCAGTGAACACCTCGATTCAATATTGGAGAAACTGCAGGAGGGCGACGCGGCAGAAGCACTGCTGCTGCGCCAGGCACGGGCCGAGAATCAGGGGATTCTCGACCTGTTGAAGGGATACCGTTTTCGCTCAGGGTAACCATGCGCCTTGCCTGCCCGCTCGCCGCCGGCCTGCTTCTGCTGCTGGCGGCGGCCCCTGCGACCGCGGGAGAAATCCATTCGCGGTACGCGACACTCAGCTACGACCGCGTTGAGCTGCTGCAACGGTTCAACAGCAAGGTCCGTCTTGACGGTGGTTTCTTCTCCTTCGGAAGCAGCAGCGCCCATGTCGATGACGAGGTGCGCAAAAAGCTGGACCAGTTCGCCGCGCGGGTGCAGGAGATCCTCGATATGCGGCCGAAGGGATTCAAGTTCAAGGTCGTGCTGCTCCCGGACCGCCGCCGGGTCGACGAGATCTACGCCGAACAGTACCGGCTGCGCAAAGGCTTCATCGCCTTTTTCTCCCCCAAAACCAACACCATCTACATCTCCGTCGATGACGTCAAATCCCGGGTCTTCGCCCACGAACTCGCCCACGCCGTCATCCACCACTACTTCAACCGCGCGCCGCCGACCAAGGTCCATGAGCTGCTGGCGCAGTATGTGGAGAGCCAGTTGTAGTGGGAAGGGGGGGACGTTGTTAAGTAATTCACTTTTGGAACAAAAGTGAATTACTTAACAACGTCCCCTTGATTCAGCGCCTGCAGCTGCTTCCTCACCCATTTGTCGCGCGGATTGAGCCGCAACGCCTGCTGAAAGGCTTCACGGGCCTGAAGATCGAGTCCGCTGCGCAGGTCATAGATTCCAGCGGCGCGATAGAGCGACGCATCACCGCCACGTCTCTCCAGCCCCTCGGTGATCACCTGCAGGGCCAGAGCCCACTCTTTCCTGCGGGCGTAGTAACGCGCTACCCGGTGATAGGCACCGGAGCCGTTATTTTCTCCGTCGGCCAACGCCAGGGAACGCCGGTAGACCTCTTCCGCCGCCGTCGTCATGCCCCGCTCGACGAGGTAATCACCATAGTCGAGCCAGGGGCCGGAGAGGGACGGCAGCACGGCGCGCAACTCCCGGTCACTGAATCCCGACAGGATCAGCAACGTCAGGTAGTTCCGCGTCCGCTTCGGCTCCAGCGCCAGTGCCCGGCGCAGGCTGTTGACCCCGTCCTCGCGCCGCCCCTGGCGCAGTTGCCAGTTGCCCAGCACCCGCAGGCGCTCAGCCGTCATCCGATCAAGCGCGGCCGCCTGAAGCAGCAGGCTCTCCGCCGCCTCATCACGCCCCTGACCGGCCAGCAGCAGCCCCGTCTGCTGCAGAATTTCCCCGTCCAGGGGCCGACAACGCAGGGCGCGCAGATAGGAGGAAAACGCCTCCTCCCGGTTGCCGGAGAGCCGCAACAGGTTGCCGACAGCAAAGTGATAATCAGCCTGCAGCGGATCCCGTGCCGCCGCCTGTCGGCTGGCACCGAGCAACGCCTGCAGCTGGCCCGGTTCCCGGATCTCCCGTGGATTGACTCCTTCGACCGGGGCGAACGCCAGCAGTCCGCCGCAGACGCCTCCCCGCAGCACCAGGAAGCTGAACAACAGCACCATGGCCGCCGGGGCGGCGATTCGTCCGCTCCTGCCACCCGCAGGCACCAGATCGCTGGTGACCCGCCCCGCTCGTGAACGGGTCGCCGCCGCCGCGATCAGCAGCCCCCAGAGCAGGGCGAACCAGAGCAGGTTGGCGCCGATACGAAGGTTGAAATCGGTCAGACTGTGCAGGGCGATGCTGCCGAGCCCGGCCAGGCAGCCGATCCCGAGATAGTTCGACATCAGGGTCCGGCGCCTGCGCAACTGACGCCAGGCGGTGAACAGGATGGTCAGCAGCGCCGCCGTCAGCAGGAGGCTGCCGACCAGTCCGTTATCGGTCGCCCACTCAATATAATCGTTATGCGCGTGGTCAACGACATGACCGAAAGTCGGAACCGTCTGGTAACCCCGGTAGACATCGGCAAAAGTGCCGACACCGGTGCCGGCCAGGGGATAATCGGCCAGCATCTGGCCGCTGTCCCGCCAGTAGTCCGGGCGCTGCTCCTGCAGGCTGCCGTCGACAGCCCGCAACCGGGCGAAATCAGCAAAGATCGGCTCCCAGCCGAAGATGCCGACGCCGCCGAGCAGCAGGGCGAAAAAGACCGCCAGCAGGATCCCCCGCCGCCGATCAAAACCGCGCAGCACCAACAGCAGACCGAACAGCAGCAGCGCCCCGCAACAGCTCAGGATGCCGCCGCGCGATCCGGAAATGAATATCGACACCGCGACCAGCAGCGACCCCATGCCGAACAGCAGGTGCGGACTAGCCTGCGGATCGCTGAAAAAATCAACCAGCTGTTCGCGCCAGTTGCTGTAACTCGTCTGCGGCTTGTGAACCAGGAACCAGGCGACGCAGAGCGGCAGCAGCATCCCCATCAACCCGGCGTAATGATTGCCGTTGACATAGGTGCCGAACTGCTGCGCGGTCCCCGGCGGCCAGGGATGGAGAACCCAGAGGATGCGGCCATTGGGAAAAAGGCTGTAAAAAATCGCCAACAGGGCGTAGAGCCCGGCGAAGCAGACCACCACCGTCAACGTCCGACGCAGCGCCACCCGGCTGTCAATCAGCTGTACCGCCAGAAAGTAGACGGCGATCCCGGAAAAGAGCTGGAAGATTTCAAGCAGGCTGGCACGCGGGTTGATGGACAACGGCAGCCAGCTGCCGGGGGAAACCAGCCAGACCCCTTCGCTGTAGTGCCGCCAGGCGGTCGGGGAGAGGATTTTCAGCATGGCCGGCGGCAACGGCAGGCACTGCAGCAGCAGAAATATCCCCAGCAACAGCAGCAGCCGCGTCCCCGGCACCCGGTAAGCACGCCGGCGACCGCGCGCGACCGCCAGCGCCCAGACCAGCAGCAGCCCGAAGACCGCCCCCTGGACCAGAAGCTGCGCCCAGGAACCGGTGGTGCCATAGGCCAGCGGAGCAATAATCAGGATTGTCAGTAACGCATTGAGCATGTGAACCCTTAGCCGCCAGCCTCATATCACGGGGACAGTCCCCATTCCTTCAGTTTGCAGTTTGCAGCCTTGAGCCTTGAGCCTTGAACTTCGAACCTACAACCCCTCCCCGGCCAGGATCTTCGCCGGGTTGTCGACCACCAGTTTCAGGGCGGCGGCCTTGCCGATCACCCGCCCCGCCACCTTGAGTCCCTTTGAAAGAACCGGCGGCCGCCAGTCGGCACTGTGACCGTCGCTGGCCAGCAGGTGGACCCAGCCGTTTCGCAGCAGGTGGCGGCCGCAGGCGCGGGACTCGGGGCCGAACCCGCCGGTCAGACTCTCGGCGGTGATCTGCACCAGCGCCCCGGCAGCGACCAGTTCGCCGATCAGGTCTGGCGACCGCAGCACCGAGGGGTTGCGTTCCGGGTGAGTGATGATCGGCACCCGGCCGCGATTGAGAAGCTCGAAGACCAGTTCACCGGCATCGGCCGGAAGGTGGGTATGGGGAAATTCGATCAGTTGGTAGGGACCATCGTGCAACGGGTGGGCGGCCAGGGCCTCGGCACCGATGCTGGTCGCGGCGTCGGCACCGACATAGAGCCGCAGGTCGATCCCGGCGCGGTCGATCTCTTCCTGGAAAGCGGCGACCCGAGCGGCGATCTGCGCCCGGTCGAGACCGCTGTACGGCACATGGGGCGTGGCCGCCAGCTTGTGTATCCCGTCCGCCGCCGCCACCCGCGCCATCGCCAGCGCTCCCTCCAGGTCGGAAGGGCCGTCGTCAACATCGGGAAGTATGTGGCAGTGCAAATCAATCATGGACGCGATGACTCCGCCTCGCGCCCATGATTGATTTGCACGGGCACGAGGCGCAAGGCGCGAGGCACGAGGTTGTATTCAGGCGCTGTGCGCCTGCACGGGACCGCTACCCCCTGGTCCCAAACCCTCATTAAAGGGACTGTCCTCTTGTTGCCTGTTCACGCAAAAACGATGTTCCAAGGCTGATCAAAAGTCTCCAGATGCGAGGCGCCCGAGCCCCTGCGGAATAAGGCGTACCGGAAGGTACGTCGTTGACGCAGGGGGGAGGGAAACGACGCAGATGGGGCTTTTCATCAGCCCTGCAAAACCTCCCAACAGCGAGACCCGGTTCACGTCATAAACAACGCCCCGAGGCTGATCAAAAGTCTCCAGATGCGAGGCGCCCGAGTCCCTGCGGAATAAGGCGTACCGGAAGGTACGTCGTTGACGCAGGGGGGAGGGAAACGACGCAGATGGGGGCTTTTCATCAGCCCTGCAAAACCTCCCAACAGCGAGACCCGGTTCACGTCATAAACAACGCCCCGAGGCTGATCAAAAGTCTCCAGATGCGAGGCGCCCGAGTCCCTGCGGAATAAGGCGTACCGGAAGGTACGTCGTTGACGCAGGGGGGAGGGCAACGACGCAGATGGGGGCTTTTCATCAGCCCTGCCCTTGAGCTTCGGGCTCCTCGCCATAGTATGACTGATAATAATACTGGTAGTAATAATCGCTCTTCTTCAGTTCCAGGGCGTTGATCACCATGCCGAGGATCGGGGCGTTGATGTCGGCGAGAGACTTGACCGCCTTGCCGGCCATCTCGAAGGTGGTCTGCCGGGCACGGACCACCAGCATGGTGCCGTCGAACAGGCGGCTGATGATGCGAGCGTCGGCCACGGTCAGCAACGGCGGCGAATCACAGAGGATGATGTCGAAATCCTTTTCCAGACCGTCCAGCAGCCGGGCCATCCTAGTTGATGACAGCAGCTCCGCCGGGTTGGGCGGAATCGGTCCAGAGGTGATCAGCGCCAGGTTCTCCACCGGCCCCTTCTGCAGCAGGGTTTCGCCGCTGCCGCCGGCCAGGTAGTTGGAGAGGCCGTGCTTGTTGCTCTTGCCGAACACCTTGTGCAGCCGCGGACGGCGCATGTCGCCGTCGAGCAGTACCACCTTCTTGCCGGCCTGAGCCAGGGCGATCGCCAGGTTGGCGGCGGTTGTGGTCTTGCCGGCCGCCGCTCCGGGACTGGTGATGAGGATCTTCCCCGGGGCGCCCTCCGCCGATGACAGCAGCACCGCGGTGCGCAGCGCGCGGTAATTCTCGGCGTAGGTCGAGCGCGGCTGTTCCAGCAGCACCTTCTCCAGGTTCCGGCCCTTATCCTTCCACAGCGACACCAGGCCGAGCACCGACAAGCCGAGGGCCTTCTCGGTCTCTTCCGGGTACTTGACGGTGTTGTCGAGATACTCGACGAAGAATGCCAGGCCGATACCGGCCATCAGGCCGACGATAATGCCGAGCAGCAGGTTCTTCGGCTTGTTGGGAGCCACCGGATGGTCCGGGGTCGAGGCCTTTTCGACGATCCACAGGTTGACCGGCTGGGTCTCCTTGGTGATGCTCTGTTCCTTGATCTTCAGCATCAGCGCGTCGTAAAGTTGACGGTTGGTCTCGACCTCCCGCTTGAGGGCGCCGTACTGGATGAATTTCTGATTCAGGTTCTGCGCTTCGGCCTTGGTCCGCTGCATCTGCGCGCGCAGGTTCTCCTCGTTGGAAACCGCCAGTTCGTATTCATTCTTGATCGAAGCGATGATCCGGGTGATCTCCTGGTCGCGCTTCTTCTTCAGAATGGACAGGTCGCCGACCGCCTTTTTCATCACCGGATGCTTGGGACCGAATTTTCCCGACAGCTCCATGATATGCTGCTCCGCCTTGAGAATCTCGGCGCGCAGGGTCTGCAGCGCCGGATCAGAGGCGATCGCCGGAATCGTAACCGCCACGGCGGTATTCCCGGCCGCCTTGCGCACCTGGGCGTAGAGGGTCTCCTGCTCCTTGCGGTGCGCCTCGGCATTGACCAGCTGGGTACTGATCTGCGACAGCTTCTGCGGCGTCACCGCCAGCCGGTCCTCGAGAGTGACGATGTCGTTGGCAACCATGTACTGCTGCATCACCTTTTCCGCCTGCCCCAGCTTCTTCCTCTCGTCGGCAGCCTTACGGGTCATCCAGTCGAGAGTCAGGCGGGTCGAATCGAGCTTCATGTTGAGCGTCTCTTCGATATAGGCCTTGGCGGTGGCGTTGGCGATGCGGGCGGCGAACACGGGGTCGGGCGATCGATAGCTGATGGTCACCAGACGGCTGTTCTTGAACGGCCGCACCGACAGGTCACGGCTGATCGCGTCAGCCAGGGCGATCTCCTGCTCGTGCGGATCGGCAGGAGCCGCATCCTCGTCCTGCGTACTGCCGATCACCGTCAAAACCGTATCGATCAGCTCGGACAGCCACGACGGGCCCTTCCCGTCAGCGTCGCTCTGCAGCGCCCCCGAGCCGAGCAGGTCGAGATTACGCACCACCCGCAGCGACACCGCCCGGCTCTTGATCAGCTGGAACTGGGTCTCGTAGAACTCGGGATCGTAGAAACGGTAGGCGGTCTCGGAAGAGATGCCGTTCGGCTGCGCCTTTTCGATCAGGACCTTGGTCGTCCCCTCGTAGAGCGGCGTGCGGGCGAAGGTGTAAAGAGCCACCATCACGAAAATCAGCAGGAAGACGGTAATCACCAGGTTGCGACGCTTGCTGATGACCCGCAGATAATCACGCAAATGGATTTCTTCAGAATTCATAAAACTTTCAACCTTTGCACACGGAAAAACCGGAAAAGGCAGGAAAAAAGCGGATTAACCGGACTGCCTGAGCTTTCGAAAAACTCTTCTCCTGACGACCGGCTCGGGCCCAAAATTGAGCAGCAAGCCGACTTCAAGGTCGGTCGCCCGGAGATAATTCAACAATTGTGCTTCATGTTCCGGAGCAAGTTTCTTAGTCGCCTTAAGCTCGACGACCACCTCTTCATTGATGAGAATATCGGCGAAAAATTCGCCGACCGCCAGACCATCGTAATGGACCCGAATCGGCACCTGGCACTGGACCGAAAGGCCAGCCTTGGTCAACTCGTAAGCCAGGGCTCTTTCATAGACCTTTTCCAGAAAGCCGAACCCCAGGCGGTTGTAGACCGTGTAGAAGCAACAGATAATGCGACGGGTAATTTCATCCCCAGGCGGGGACTCACCTGCAAATCCTGCTCTTTCAGTTTTTTCCGCTTTTTCTGCGGCCATTCCTAGAAAAAACTCTCCGGGACCACCACCACGTCGTCCGGCTTGACCACCATGTTCATCGGCACCTTTTCGAAAATCTGTTCCTTGCCGTCGACCTTGCGGATCACCTTGACCCGGCCTTTGGAGGCAAGGTTGGTGAAACCGCCGGCCTTGGTGACCGCCATGATGACAGTGGTGTTGTCATCGATCTTGTAGGAATCGGGGTTGTCGACCTCACCGGTGACGTAGACCATTCCGGCCTTGGGCACGAAGACGTTGTCGCCGGTCACCAGGGGGATATCGAGAGAACTGTCCCCCTCTTCAAGCAGGCGCTTGAGATCGATGCGGATGATCTGTTCCCGACCGTCGACCTTGCGATGCACCGTCGCCCGGTCACCGGCATCCCGCGACAGGCCGCCGGCCTTGGAAATCAGCTCCAGCAGGGTGGTCGGACCGGACATTTCGTACAGCCCCGGCTTGTCGACCTGACCCATGATCACCACCTTGCGGCTGCGGAACTCCTGAACGAAGACCGACACCTGCGGGTTGACGATGTAGCCGTCGGCCAGGGCCGCGGAGAGCTTCTCCGAAACCTCGCTGACCGACAGCCCGTCGATGGAAAGTTCACCGATCAGCGGAAAGATAATGCTCCCGCCGCCGGCGATACGCACCGTCGTCGTCAGGTCGGGGTGGTCATAGACCGTCACCTTCAGAACATCCCCCTCCCCCACGTGGTAATCCGCTTCCCCCGCCGCCACGGCGGGAATGAAGCAGATCCCCAGCAGCATAACCGCCAGGGCGCTCAACAATGCGTGTTTCATTAAAAATCCTCTTTCAACAGTCTGAAAGCTAAAGGCCAGAGGCTAGAGGCCAGGGGCCAGAGGTCTTGTGCAGGCGCAAAGCGCCTGAATACAACCTCGAACCTTGAACCTCGCCCCTGCCGGCTCTTCGACCCGGCCCTACATCATCACCATCAGGTTGGCGTAGAAGGTGCTGTTCTCGTAATCGAAACGATCGAAATTCGAATCGCGGTTGCCGTAATTGTAGCCGAGACTCAGGTTCATCCAGCGCAGGGCCGACCAGCCGATACCGGCGCCGATGCGGAAATAGTCATCGTCACGGAAATCGGTCTTGCCGCCGAAGGTGAGCAGATCCTGGTACTCGTCGCGATTGTAGGAGAAATCAATCTTGAGACTGGTCTTGGCGGTCAGCTGCTGGGTGTAGACAGCCGCCCCGAGATAGGTGAGGCGATTGCTGATGCCGGCGATATCCGATTCGTTGGTCTGCCGGGTACCGCTCAGGCTGAGCTTCGACTTGGGTGTGAACTGGTGAGTCAGCTGCACTTCGGCAATGAAATTATCCTCATCGCTGATCCCGCTCTGCTTGAAATCCTTCTGTTCATAACCGCCCTTGATCATGCCCTGGGTCTTGCCGGTCACGTCCCAGTGGAGACCGAGAAAATAACGGTTCTCTACGCTGTCATCCTGAATCCCCTGGTCATAATCGACATCGACATACTCGTACTGGACGAAGACCCGGGTCTTCGGCAGTACCCGGTAACTGACCGCGGCACCGGCCTTGAAATCATCACGATCACGGAAGGCGTTGCGGTCGGCATCATAATCGAGGCTGTAGTAGCCGAGATTGGCGCGCAGGGTCAGCCTCGGGCCGACTTCGTAGCTGGCGATGCCGTCAAACAGGTAGGATGTGTACTTGTCGACCAGCCGGGAATTGCTGGCGCCGGTCGAGTAGGGATCCTGGGTATTCTCGTAGACCGCCGCCAGGTTCAGGCCGAGGCCGCCGCGAAGGTTGACATCAATCATCCCCTCACCGCGCTGGGTGGTATTCTCCTGGTCGGTGAAATTCTTGTTCTTGTAGAAGTCGGCGCTGTAACCGGCGTAACCCTGCAGGCGGTGGCCGCTGTTCTGCCGAAAACGGGTCAGCGGCATGCCGCCGGCCGCGGTATTGAGAGTCGCCAGCTTCTCCGGGCGGGTCTTCATCCCGGGGAAGGCAAGCCAGAGACCGGGGGTGACAACGGTGGTGAATTCCTCTTCCTTGTTTCCCGGGGTATTGAAGAAGTTGTCGGTATAGACCTCACCAACCGCCAGGTAGGGATGCAGGTAACCGCTCTCGGCACCGAAGATCTCTCCGGCGGTCTGGACCTGTCCGGCGATCGGCGGCGACGGCAGATAGCCCGACGGCGCTTCCATCGTCTCTGGAGTCGCCGGCGCCGCATCGGCCGCCCACCCGGTCAGCGGACACACGAGCAACATCAGCCCGACAAGGGCGGATAAAGATTTCATCGGATGCCTCCTGAATAGAAAAAATTGAATGATTCTGGCCAAAGGCCAAAGGCCAGGGGCCAGAGGTCCTGTGCAGGCGCGAAGCGCCTGAATACGACCTTGAACCTAGAACCTCGCGCCTCGCGCCTCGAACCTCTATTGCACCTTCGACGGGCTGATCGACGTACTGATACGACCGCCGCCGCCGACCGTCGTCGGGTTCGCGACCACCGCGCCGGGGGCCCCGGCGGGGGTGTAACCAAGGCCGGCCAGTTCGTCGAGCCCGACCACTTCACCGACAATCCGTCGGTCGTAGCCGGCATCGACCGCCGCCCGGGCGATCACTTCGTTGGCCACCCCGGCATCAGCCAGAGCGTTGAGGACATCCTTCTGCGGATAGCCGAGTTCGTTGGCGACCACCAGCACCCCACAGAGGTTGGGCCCCAGCTCAAGCGCCTGCCGGATCATCTGCTCCAGGGATTTTCCTTCCTTCTGCCCCTGCTGAAACAGGGTGTTGACCGCGGGCCGCACATCCTTGGCGCAATCGGTCTCGGCCCCCACGGCCCCACCCTGCTTTTCAGCGGCAAATGCCTGCAGGGCCAGGGCCAGCACAAACATCAGAACAACCAGTTTTTTCATCATGTCCTCCCCCCTTGTTCGGGTTTCATACGGAACTGAATAGCTGTTTTCCCATAAACTTTGATACTAGGCAGAGACAACGGGGCAAGTCAACGACCAAAGCCCGCTGCAACGGGAGTTTCAGGGCCGATCATCAGGCCTCCTGCTCCTCTCCCCTGCCCCCTTTTTCAAACCGAAGTGAACGACTCCACCCGCTCCACCTCGCCGCTCGGAAACCGGGGCACCGGCCGGTACTCGGGAACCAGTTCCTGCAACAGGGCCAGCACCTCGGCGGCCAGGTAATGGCGTGACGCTTCGTACAAATCATCCAGCCGCCGGTTCAGCCAGTCCCAGTCGGTTTCCGTCGAGGCGGCCACCCGGATTTTTTCATGCCGGGTCGGCTTGATCCCCTCACCACCGACCAGCAACTCCTCGTAGAGCTTTTCCCCCGGCCGCAGACCGGTGAACTCGATGTCGATCTCTTCATAAGGCTTGAACCCCGACAGCCGAATCATGGTTTCGGCCAACTCGACGATCTTGACCGAGGATCCCATGTCGAGCAGGAAGATTTCACCGCCGTTGCCCATGGACCCGGCCTGCAGCACCAGTTGGGCCGCCTCCGGGATCGACATGAAAAACCGGGTCACCTCCGGATGGGTCACCGTCACCGGCCCCCCCTTGCGGATCTGCTCACGGAAGGTCGGGATAACGCTGCCGTTGCTGCCGAGTACATTGCCGAACCGCACCGTGACGAAATGGGTCATGCTGCGCCGGGCGAGATTCTGCACATAGACTTCCGCCGCCCGTTTCGAAGCCCCCATGACATTGGTCGGGTTGACCGCCTTGTCGGTTGAAATCATGACGAAATTGCGCACCCCGTAGCGGTCGGCGGCATCGGCGAGTACCCGGGTGCCGCGCACGTTGTTGTTGGCCGCCTCGGCCGGGTTGCATTCCATCATCGGCACATGCTTGTAGGCCGCCGCGTGAAACACGACCTCCGGGGCATATTCCGCAAAAATACTGTCAACCCGCGCCATGTCCCGGATATCGCCGATCACCGGAAGAACGTTCAGCTGCGGAAAACTCGCCCGCAGTTCATTCTCGACATGAAACAGGGCCGTCTCGGCATGTTCGTAAAGGATCAGGCGTGCCGGTTTGAAACGGGCCACCTGGCGGCACAGCTCACTGCCGATACTGCCCCCGGCCCCGGAGACCAGGATCCGTTTCCCCGTCAGGTAGCGGCCAATTTCATCCATTTCCAGCCGGGCCGGTTCCCGACCGAGCAGATCCTCCATGTCGACGTCCCGCAACTGCTGCACCGAGACCCGGCCGTCAATCAGACAACCGACCCCCGGCAGGGTCTTGAACTTGACCCCGGCCGTCTGGCAGAGCGTCACCAGGTCCTGCATCGCCCTCCCGGAAGCCGAGGGGATGGCGATAATCACCTCATCCACTCGGTAGGCCTGGCAGATCGACTCCAGCTCATGGGTCCCGCCGAGAACCTTGACCCCCTGGAAAGACTTCTGCTGCTTGGTCGGGTCGGCGTCCAGAAAGCCGACCGCCTCCATGTTCAGATCGGGGTTCTGGCGCAGTTCCCGGACAATCGCCTGACCGGCATTACCGGCACCGATCACCAGGATACGGGTCCGGCTTCCCCCGGAGCGGCTGAAGAAAGGCAGGTAGTCCTCCCGGTAAGCCCGGGTCAGCAGACGGATGCCGCAGGCGAAGAGAAAACAGAGCACCCCGTCGAGTACCAGCACCGAACGTGGGACGTTGTCGAGACGATGCACCAGAGAGACATAGACGATGAAGAGGACCGACGCGACCAGGTTCGCCTTGAAGATCGACAGCGCGTCGGCCAGCGAGACATAACGCCACCAGCCGGTGGAAAGACCCATCTGGCGGAACACCAGCAGCTTGATCAGCAGCAGCGGCGCGATCAGCGCGGCGATGGTACTCCAGTATTCCCCGGGAATCACCAGGTCGAATCGCAAGGCAAACGCCGACAGAAAAGCGAGACAGATCAAGGTCATCTTGATCGCCAGCACGGTCAACCGCCGGTGATTGAACAGAACCTCCGCCGTTTTCTCCATGAACTCCCCCCAGTCGCAGCTTTTCAATCCCTGCCTGAAAATAACAAGCCTCCTGATTTGATCTATCGGGGGAGTATAGAGACCGCATCTCAAAAAAATCTCAAATTTTGGGGGTACCGGGGGGTTTTTTGAAAAAAAATGCGGGGCCAACCGGCCCCGCACCTTGATCCTTGATCCTCAAACCAATCCGCCGCAAGATTTACGCAGAAAAAGCGGATCAATCCAAACCCCAAAGCCTTCTGCTTTTGCCCTATCAACGTTCATCCGCCCTTTCTTGAATGGGAGATGGGAGATGGGAGATGGGAGATGTAAAGACTTAACATCTCACGTCTCCCATCTCCCGTCTCACGGCCTTCGCCTCGCTCCTCCAAATCCTGCCCCGGCACTACAGGGTTTCCCCGTGACGATTCCGCATGGCGAAAGACAATTCGTCTTTTTTTTCTTTTTTTCCTTTCCCGGGGGGAATTTTGAGATTTTTTTGAGAAGTCGTCCCCATAATAGAATTTATTTTGATAAACCATTGTTTTAAGAGTTGTCATTTCCCCTGCGGTGGATACCTTCCTTCCGACCACCACGCCTCCAGTTCCGCCACGCAGTTCCCCGCAGTGAATTGACGTTGTCTGGCGATTCCTGGCCAGGATGAATGCTTTCAGGCCTGGCCTGTACTGGGAGGACGAGTGCCGTCTCGTCGGGAGGAGGATACAATGAAACGCCTTTCTGTTGTTGCCCTGTCTGTGCTGCTGGTTCTACTGACTGTACTGCCCGCCCTGGCCATCGACAGCGACGGCGATGGCATCGACGACACCATCGACAACTGTCCGACCATCGCCAACGCCGACCAGGCGGATGCCGACGGTGACGGCATCGGCGATGTCTGTGACGCCTGTCCCGACGATGCGGCCAACGACAGCGACAATGACGGCATCTGTGCCGGAACCAGCTACAATGCTCCCAAAAGCGCCGCCGGCGACAACTGTCCGGCCGATGCCAATTACGACCAGAAGGATTTCGACGGCGACGGCGTCGGCAACGCCTGCGACAACTGCTACAGCGTGATCAATCCCAGTCAGCTCGACAGCGACAACGATTATGTCGGCGATGCCTGTGACGCCTTCCCCAACGACGCCAACCTGCTCTACGACCTCGACGGTGACGGAGTCGGTGAAAAGCCCGGGAGCAGCGGCCCCGGTTACGACAACTGCCCCCTCCAGCCCAACCCCAGCCAGCGTGACAGCGACAGCGACGGCTACGGTGACGCCTGCGACGCTTTCCCCACCGACGGTAGTGAGTGGGTCGATACCGACGGCGACGGCATGGGGGACAACAGTGATGATGACGGTGTCACCAATCTGCCACTGACCGGGCAGGCAAGCTGTTACGACATCGACGGCAACCCGATCGCCTGCAGCGGCACCGGCCAGGATGGCGAGACCCGCAACGGAGCCGCATGGCCGAATCCGCGCTTTGCCGACAACGGCGACGGCACCATCACCGACCTGCTGACCGGACTGACCTGGCTCAAGGATATCGGCTGTCTGGGCACCGGTGACTGGGACACCGCCTTCAAGCAGGTGATCACGCTCAACAACAATCCCGCCACGCTGAACTGCAGCGGCTATACCGGCAGCTATGACGACTGGGTGCTGCCGAACATCAACCAGCTTCTCAGCCTGCGCAACGACGTGGATGCCGATCACAACGGTTGGCTGACCGCCCAGGGTTTCCTGGTACCTGCCGGTCCAACCCAGGATGCCCGCTTCTGGTCATCGACCACCTACCGCTACGGGGACAGCGGAAATCCGTCCGATTTCATACATGCCGCCGTGAGCGGCAAGAATATGGGAACGGTGACCTATACCTCCAAGATTCTGACCGACCCTGTCTATCTGGCCAACCACCACATCTTTCCGGTGCGGCTGGCCACCATGCCGGCGCCGGCCGTCCCCCTGGCCACCGGGCAGGAAACCTGCTTCGATTCCGGCGGCAATCTGATTGACTGCGTCGGTTCGGGACAGGACGGCGAGTTCCGGATGGGGGCCAAAAAGCCTTCCGGAATCAGGTTCGTGAATAACGGTGACGGCACGGTTTCCGATCGGCTTACCGGCCTTGTCTGGCAGCAGAACGGCCTCTGCTACGGCGAGGTGATCCAGAACCTGACCGGGGAATGGGCCGAAACGGCCAGCCAGTTCGATTGGCAGGCCGCTCTCGACTATGTCGCCGGACTGAATGACGGCACCTACGCCGATTGCGCTTTCGGCCGCACCGACTGGCGGCTGCCAAACGCCGTCGAACTGGGCAGCCTGACTGGCGACTGGAGCCTGAGCTATACCGCTCCAAGCGATCAACTGCAATACCTCGGCTTCAGCACGCCCTGGAAATCCATGTTCTGGTGGAGCTCCACGCCGACACCGCCGAACACCTTTACCGGGACGACACCCTATGTCTATGCTGCGGCCACGGCCCATAACTGGCGGCCCGCTCACGCAACGGTCGCGGGCGATGGCACGTATCCCAAGGCGATTGCCTGGACCGTCGCTGCCGGCATCACCGGGCCCCGCCTGAGCCGGGCCCCGGCAACGCACGATTTCGGCGTGGTGATGATCGGGGATCCGGCCCCGACCGTGACCGTCAATGTGCGCAACCTCGGACCTGTCGACCTGGTGCTGCAGCAGGCCGCGCTCAGCGGCATCAATGCCGCCGCCTTCGGCATTCAGAACGATACCTGCTCCGGGCAGACCCTGGCCGGCGGGTCGACCTGCAGTCTCGAGATCGCCTGTGTCGTCACCCAGCCGGGGACCAGGAACGCGGTTCTCGAACTGGCCTCCAACGATCCGGGCCGACCGCTGGTGTCCACCCCCCTGGCGGCCGAGGCCCGCTACTACGACCAGGACAACGATGGCGTCGGTGACCCGGTCGACAACTGTCCGGCTGACTACAACCCGCTGCAGATCGACGCCGACCATGACGGCATCGGCGATGCCTGCGACAGCTGTCCTGCGGATGCCGACAATGACAGTGACAACGACGGCATCTGTGTCGGCGGCAGCTTTGCGACGCCGATGACCGCCGGCAACGACAACTGTCCGGTCAACGCCAACCCGCTGCAGACCGACAGCGACGGCGACGGCATCGGCGATGCCTGCGATATCTGCCCCAATGATGCAGCCAACGATACCGATGGTGACGGCATCTGCGGTGATGTCGACAACTGTCCCAACACGGCCAATCCCAGCCAGCTCGACTCCAACAATGACGGCGTCGGCGATGCCTGCTCGGCCGACAGCGACGGTGATACCATCATTGACGCGTTCGACAACTGCCCGAATGTCGCCAACCTCGACCAGAACGACACCGACTCCGACGGGACGGGCGATGCCTGCGACTTCTGTCCCCTCGACAGCAACCTGCAGACCGAGCCGGCAGTGACGGCCGGCAATGGCGGCTACGACCTGCGCGAGACCTGCAGCAGTTGGGACGGAGTGGGAACTCCCGAGCTGGAATTCAGCGGTGATGACACGGTAAGTTCCTACACCCTGCCCTGGAACTTCTCCTTCTACGGCACAGCCTACGGCAGTATCACCATCGATTCCAACGGCCGCATCTGGTTCAGTCACAGCTATTCCGAATATTCAGCCGGACTGGTCAATGCCGGCTACGGGCCGGTGATCGCCCCCTGGGCGAACGATCTCTCCTCCTCATCCTACGGCCAGATCCGGGTCGAGCACAAGACCGGTCCCGAGCGGGTGGTGATCGAATGGCAGACCGAGACCTACAGTGATGCCGGCGACGGCCCCCTGAGTACCTTCGAGGTAGTGCTCTTCGCCGACGGCGCCATCCGCTTCGACTATTTCACCTTCAACTGCACCACTTGCAGCACCAGCAACGCCTCCGGCATCAGTGCCGACGACGGTACGCGCTATCTCGACCTGACCGCCGCCTTCGGTGCCGTCGACAGCCTGGCCGGGCGCTCCTTCCTCTTCGCACCGCCGCCTGACATCGACGGCGACGGGATCCTCAACGGGGCCGACAACTGTCCGAATATCGCCAACCCCGGCCAGCTTGATGCCGACCTTGACGGTATCGGGGATGCCTGCGATGCCTGTCCGGATGATGCCGGCAACGATGCCGACGGCGACGGCCTCTGTGCCGGTACCGGTTTCAACCCGCCGATGACCGGGGATGGCGACCTCTGTCCGGGAGATGCCGGCAACGACATTGACGGCGACGGCATCTGCGATGGCAGCGGCTTCGTGGCACCGAAGACCGGTGAGCAGGACAACTGCCCGGCGGTGGCCAATCCGCTACAGGCCGACGGTGACGGTGATGGCGTCGGCGACGCCTGCGACAACTGTGCGCTGCAGCCCAACGCCGACCAGATCGACAGTGACTATGACGGTCTCGGCAATGCCTGCGACGCCTGCCCCAACGGCGGCTGGTGCGCCCAGAGCATCGACCCGGTCGACAGTGCGGGCCTCGACTGGTGGGGCCCTGACCACGGCGTGCTGACCTCCGGTGACTATCTCGCGCTCTATCCGCCGGTGACCGGTGGCGGGGGAGGTTCCGGCGCGCCGCAGGTCTTCTATTACCAGGTCGACGCCTCGGCGGCCGGTTCCTGGAGCGGCACCGGCTTCGACTGGGCGGCCCTCTCCCGGGTCGACGCCAACGGCCAGTCGCTGCTCGACGGCAGCGGACAGCCGCTGCCGGCCGACCTGACCGGCAACGCCGGGGCGATGCTGCGCACCTTCAGTGACTGGACCTGCCATGACCAGGCACCGGTCAGTTCGCTGTTGCTGAAGGCGGGGCACCCGGCCGTCAACAGCCAGGGTGAGCTGGTCTACGCCAACGGTACGACCATCACCTCCAACCAGCGCGGTGCCCTCGCCTATGCCAGCGGGCAGGAGGTGAACAGCCTCGATCTGAACGACCGCGGCGATCTGGTCTGGCTGTCCACCAGATATTCCTATGACTACAGCTACAGCACCTATGTCAGGACCTACTACGCGCAGCAGCAGCTGACCGATGCGACTTCGGCGATCACCCTGTACACGGGGAACGGTTACAGCAGCAGCTATCCCTACGATGTGGCGATCAACAACGCCCGCCAGATCGTAACGCTCTGGTATGCTTCGACAGGAAGTTACCAGCTCAAGCTGGATGGTGTCCTTCTCCACAGCAGCAATTTCAGACTCGATGATGTCGAGATCAACGACCTGGGCGATATCGTCTTCGCCGAAAACAGCCAGGTCTATCTGCTCGACCATAACGACACGACCCACACGCCGCAGGCGGTGACCGGCGCCACCGGCAGCGAGCCGTCGATCACCAACAGCGGCGAAATCTTCTGGATCGCCAACAACCAGGTGGTGTCGAGTGTCCGGGGGGTCGTCAGCGCGGCCTGCGAGGGATCCAGTGCGCTCTATTCCGACCCGGCCCCCAACCAGTGCGGTGACGTCGCCTTTGACGTCAAGCTCTCCTCCAACCAGTACCAGCCGACGGTCAAGGGCGCTCTGCAGCCCTGCCTGGTCGATATCGACGGCGACGGGCTCGACGATATCCGTGAGTATCAGTTCTTCGGCGACCTGAGCCAGGGGGCGGCAGGCGATTACGACGGCGACGGGGCGAGCAACGCCCGCGAGTTTGCCGCCGGCACCGATCCGGCCGACAACGCCAGCACGCCGCCGCCGCTGCTCGAACTGCTCGATACTTCCGGGCAGACGCTCGGTACCCCGCTGCCGGCCGATGCGGTCAGCTTCCGGACGGTGGTCAACGGCTGCAGCGACAAGCCTGACCTGGTGGAGCTCTGGTATGACGCGGACGGTGACAACCTGCTGTCGGGCGGGGACCTGCTGGTCGAGGATGCCCTGCTGCGCGATGTCGCCGACAGCACGTCCGGGCTGCTGGCCACCAGCATTTCCAGTGACAGCGAGCTGTTCGCTCCGGACAGTGCCCCCCAGGCGCATCGGACCGATTCCCTGGTTGATCTGGCCGGCGCCCTGCTGCCCCAGGGGGACTACATCGTACGGGCCGTCGACTGCAACGGCTACAGTGAACTGCTGCCGCTGCAGGTGACCGCGCCGTCCGCGGCTCCCGTAGCGAACCTGGCGGGAACGGTTGCCGGTGCCGGGAGTGTGACGGCGCCGCAGGCGCTGGTCTGGGCCGAGGACGGGGATAGCGGGCAACTGCTCGGGGTGGCGGTCAGTGATGCGCTGGGCAGCTACACCCTGGATCTGCCGCGGCTGCCGGGCTCCGGGCTGTTGCGGGTCGGGGTCGATGCCCCGGGAGTGGTTTTCCCGCCGGTGCAGGTGGCGGTGGTGGCCGGTCCCAACAGCTTCGACCCGGTGGTCGAGCTGAGTGACGCCAGCCTGACCGGGCAGGTGCAGACCGATGGCGGTTCCTGGCCCGGTCCCTTCGGGCCGCGCGTGAGCGCCAGCCGTGCCGACGGCGCGGAGGTTTCCAGCCGCGCCGCGGCCGACGGCAGCTACAGCCTGCCGGTTCTCTCCGGCGCCGACTGGACGGCGCAGGCCGACCTGGCACCCGGTTACTTTGCCATCCAGTCTTCCGCCGGCCCGGTGACGGTCAGCGGACCCGGCAGTCAGCCGGGCGGGAACTTCACCTTTTTCACCGAAACCGCCACCTTCGGGGTCACCGTGGTCAACGAGGACAGCCAGGCGGTGAGTGACGCCACCGTCTATGCCACCTGTGCCGACACCTCCTGCAGCGGACTGATGGGAGCGGGGCTTACCGACGCCTCCGGCCTGGGACTGGTCGGGGCCCAGGCGGGAATGAACTGGAGTATCAGTCTGTACGCCGCCGACGGCGTCTACAACCTGGGCGGGACCCCGACCGAGCTGGTGCCCGGTCCGTCGCAGTCTGCCACCTGTGCCGGCGGCACGGTCTGCATGCAGCCCAATTTTGCTGTCTACCTCGCCGACGGCGCCATCGAGGGCACCGCCCGCCACGCCGACGGCACGCCGTTCGCCGGCGCCCTGATCTTCGCTGTCAGCAGCAACGCCCTGAATGGCAGCACACCGCTGAGCGGTGAGGTCACGGTCATCGACACCGCCGACGCCAACGGGCACTTCCGCCTGCCCCTGCTCGGCGGCGACTGGCGCCTCCACGCCCAGGATCCCGACACCGGCGAACAGGGGACCGAGCAGACCCGGACCCTCACCGTGGACGGCAACGATCAGATTGACCAGCCGTACGAGACGATAACCGGGGTGGATTTGACGGTGGGGGTGGTACCACCGGTGTCGGCTGTAAGTTTTACAACTACCCCGGCCAGCCCCCAGGTTGTGGGCCAACCTGTCACGGTGACGGCGAACGCAACCGGTGGCAGTAGTCAGGTCGAATACCAGCTGTGGGTTTACGACTATGACGGGGCGTCTCCCACGTGGCGGCTGGCAAATAACTGGCAGGTCGATCCGAACCTGGTGTGGGATACGAGTCTTCTGGCGTCAGGCGCGGGACACTATAGTCTGCAGGTACGGGCTCGAAGTGCGGGATCACTAGTTGCGTATGAGGCCCGTGCGTTCAATTCATATTACTATTTGGTAACTGAATCTCCGGTCAGTTCTGTGAGCCTCAGTATCACATCACCAAACCCCCAGGTTATTGGTCTGCCTGTAACAATGGTAGCAAATACAACCGGGGGAGGGACGCAGGTCGAGTACCAACTTTGGATTTACGACTATGACGGGGCGTCTCCCACGTGGCGGCTGGCAAATAACTGGCAGGTCGATCCGAACCTGGTGTGGGATACGAATCTTCTGGCGTCAGGCGCGGGACACTATAGTCTGCAGGTACGGGCTCGAAATGCGGGATCACTAGTTGCGTATGAGGCCCGTGCGTTCAATTCATATTACTATTTGGTAACTGAATCTCCGGTCAGTTCTGTGAGCCTCAGTATCACATCACCAAACCCCCAGGTTATTGGTCTGCCTGTAACAATGGTAGCAAATACAACCGGGGGAGGGACGCAGGTCGAGTACCAACTTTGGATTTACGACTATGACGGGGCGTCTCCCACGTGGCGGCTGGCAAATGACTGGCAGGTCGATCCGAACCTGGTGTGGGATACGAATCTTCTGGCGTCAGGCGCGGGACACTATAGTCTGCAGGTACGGGCTCGAAATGTGGGATCACTAGTTGCGTATGAAGCCCGTGCGTTCAATTCATATTACTATTTGGTAACTGAATCTCCGGTCAGTTCCGTGAGCCTCAGTGTCACATCACCAAACCCCCAGGTTGTTGGTCTGCCTGTAACAGTGGTAGCAAATACAACCAGGGGGGGGACACAGGTCGAGTACCAACTTTGGATTTACGACTATGACGGGGCATCTCCCACGTGGCGGCTGGCAAATGACTGGCAGGTCGATCCGAACCTGGTGTGGGATACGAGTCTTCTGGCGTCAGGCGCAGGACACTATAGTCTGCAGGTACGGGCTCGAAATGTAGGATCACTAGTTGCGTATGAAGCCCGTGCGTTCAATTCATATTACTATTTGGTAACTGAATCTCCGGTCAGTTCCGTGAGCCTCAGTGTCACATCACCAAACCCCCAGGTTGTTGGTCTGCCTGTAACAGTGGTAGCAAATACAACCGGGGGGGGGACACAGGTCGAGTACCAACTTTGGATTTACGACTATGACGGGGCATCTCCCACGTGGCGGCTGGCAAATGACTGGCAGGCCAATCCGAACCTGGTGTGGGATACGAGTCTTCTGGCGTCAGGCGCAGGACACTATAGTCTGCAGGTACGGGCTCGAAATGTAGGATCACTAGTTGCGTATGAGGCCCGTGCATTCAATTCATATTACTATTTGGTAACTGAATCTCCGGTCAGTTCCGTGAGCCTCAGTGTCACATCACCAAACCCCCAGGTTGTTGGTCTGCCTGTAACAGTGGTAGCAAATACAACCGGGGGGGGGACACAGGTCGAGTACCAACTTTGGATTTACGACTATGACGGGGCATCTCCCACGTGGCGGCTGGCAAATGACTGGCAGGCCAATCCGAACCTGGTGTGGGATACGAGTCTTCTGGCGTCAGGCGCAGGACACTATAGTCTGCAGGTACGGGCTCGAAATGTAGGATCACTAGTTGCGTATGAGGCCCGTGCGTTCAATTCACAATATTGGCTGAATTGAAGACTTAAAAGTGCGGACACACAAATGACGCGAGGAGAGAAGCAAGACTTGTGCTCCCCCACATACTCATCGTTGCCGTGTTCAAAGGGTATGGCTGGCTGATGCAACTGAGCAGCACCACCAGCAACGCGGCGGCAATGGCTGCCAGGGTTGCAGTACACAGAGGGCGCACGGTGAGATCAGCGGCTCGCCCGGGCCATGACCTCGGTCACCACCCGGCAGGTCGCCGCCATCTCCCGCTTGCCCAGGGTCGGATGCACCAGGAACAGCAGGCTGGTCTCCCCGCAGCGCCGCGCGTTCGGCAGGCGCTCTTTCGGGCCGAATCCGGCGTCGGTAAAAGCCTTCTCCAGGTAGATTTCCGGGCAGATGCCGCTGAAGCAGGGGATACCCTCGGCGGTGATGGCGTTCATGATCCGGTCGCGGTCCCAACCCTCCCGGAGCCGTTCCGGGCGGACAAAGACGTAGTACTTGTAGTAAGCGTGGTCGATGTCGGCCGACGTTTCCGGCACCCGCAGCGCCGGGATCTTCCTGAACGCCTCGTCCAGCAGCGCCGCGTTGCGCTGCCGGGCCGCCGTCCACTCTGGCAACCGCCGCAACTGGATGCGGCCGATCGCCGCCTGCATCTCGGTCAGCCGCCAGTTGCTGCCGAAGGATTCGTGCAGCCAGCGGAAACCGGGTTGATGCTCACGGTTGTAGACCGCGTCGAAGCTCTTGCCGTGATCCTTGAACGACCAGGCCTTTTCCCATACCGCCTTGTCGCTGGTGACCAGCATCCCCCCTTCCCCGCCGGTGGTCATGATCTTGTCCTGGCAGAAGGAGAAGGCCGCGGCGTCGCCGAGGGAACCGACCGGGCGTCCCTTGTAGCGAGCCCCGTGGGCCTGGGCGCAGTCCTCGATCACCTTCAGGTCATGCTCGCGGGCCAGTTCCATAATCGGGTCCATGTCGCAGGGCCAGCCGGCCAGGTGTACGGGGATAATGGCCCGGGTTCGCGGGGTGATCAGCGGGCGGATGGTGGCGGCGCTGATGGTCAGGCTGTCCGGTTCGACATCAGCGATCACCGGCACCGCGCCGCGCATGACGATGGCACTGGCCGAAGCGATGAAGGTGTAGCTGGTGGTGATCACCTCGTCGCCGGCACCGATGCCGAGTGACTCCAAAGCCAGTTCCAGGGCCAGGGTGCCGTTGGCCAGGGCGACGGCGTATGGCGTCCCGCAGGCAGCGGCGAATTCCTTTTCAAACGCGCGGCCCTCGGTTCCAGTCCAGTAGTTGACCTTGTTGGAGAGCAGGACGTTTCTGACGGCGTCGGCTTCTTCTTCGGTGAAGGAGGGCCAGGTGGGGAAGGGGTTTATGGTCATGGGCATATTTCCTGATTATGAATTTTAGATTTTGGATGTTGAATGGAATTCAAAACCCGGCATTCAGCGTTCAAAATTGTCATCACCACCGCAATGGCGAACCGAATGAGAGATGCGCGCTGCGCTGAGGGGAGACGTCAAGTGTTACAAACCTTTGCCTCGAACTTCGAACTCGATATTTCACCCGATGTTCTTCTGGGACTGTCCCCGTTTTCCAGCGGGACTGTCCCACTCAGGGTTCAGGACGGATCGGGCGGTTCATTAAAAGGTACCCGTCCCCCTTGGGTTCAAAAACCCAAAAACCTGTCAGCCGCAGATTTACGCAGAAAATGCGGATCAAGCAAAAACCCAAAGCCTTTTGCTTTTGCCTTTGGCCTTATCTGCGTTCATCCGCCCCTTCTGCGGCTCATCCAGCCTTTGACTTTCATTTCCGCTGATTCGAGAACGCCCGCCTCTTCACTTCCGGCTTCGGTCCAAAATTGAGCAACAACCCCACCTCCACCCGTGTTGCTTTGAGGTAGTTCAGCAACTGTGCCTCATGCTCCGGCTGCAGAGAGCGAACAGCCTTGACCTCGACAATCACCTCTCCGGCCACCAGCAAGTCGCAGAAATATTCACCAACCCGGCAATTCCGATAAGTAACCTCAACAGGCACCTGCGCCTCAGCCTTGAGATTCATCCTTTCAAACTCAACCAGCAGGGCTTTTTCATAGACCTTTTCCAGGAATCCATAACCCAGCAGGTTGTAGACATTGTAGAAACAACAGATGATCCCATCCGTAACATCCGCATGCAGACGGTCTTCCATGACCACCTCCTCAGAAAAGTTTGCTTTCTTTTGCCCTATCAGCGCTCATCCGCCCTTTCTGCGGCTGAAAAAGATTTGCCTTACACCTCGAACCTCGCTCCTCGAACCTTGAACCTCAAGCCCGTCAGCCGCAGATTTACGCAGAAAAAGCAGATCAATCCAACCCCCTAAATCCTTCGACCTTCTGCTTTGGCCTTATCTGCGTTCATCCGCCCTTTCTGCGGCTGAAAAAGTTTTTGCCGTGTCTGGACCTGCCCCCTCACTTACTCCCTCAGCCTGTTCGCTCCCCGATCCCGGTAAAACAAAACCCCCGCATCAAATTCTGACACGGGGGTCTCAATTCTGAGGTTCCGGAAAAGCTTGTCGTCGCCGGATTCCGGAACCTGCTGCCCGAAGGCAGTCTCACAAGCCCGATTGATCGGGAACACCAGAATCATCCCCTATTTCAGATGGTCTGTCAAGCGCCCCAGGCCAAGGGCAAAGAGGACCCCTTTCTGAATTTCCATAAAATCCTTCGGAAGAATCTTCTCAGCCACATAAACCCGCTGACCATCTTCCCTCTTAACCCGCACCCGATCCAATCGGGCCAGAGAAACCGTTGCCGGCATATCGCATTTTGCCCAGGTTTCCTTTCCGGCAAGATTGCCCGGCAGAGAGCCCGGCATCAACCGATGGTGGTACGCCTCGACCGGTTCGGGGCAGGTTGTACTCAGCGGCACAACAATACAAAGCTGTGTCTTCCGCCTTGGGCGGGGCGATACGACCACGACAGGCCGTCGTTTGATCATCTCCGGCATTTTGAACCCGGCTGTAAAGTCACAAATCAATACAGTCCCGGGTTTTGGGTGAAACTTTAACGCCATTGTCTGCCCCCCCCTCGGAGTCTTAGCAACAGCAGGTCTGGAACCAATGATGAGTTTTGAATTTTAGATGGTGAATTGAATTCAAAACCCGACATTCATCATTCAAAATTGCTCATCGCTCCGAGATGACTTTTGCCGGGTTACCGACCACCGTTACCTCATCCGGCAAATCACGAATCACCACCGAACCCGCACCAATGATGACATTCCTGCCAATGGTCAGATTGGGAATCACCGTGGCACCGGCGGCGACAAAGGAACCGTCCCCGACCGTGACCGTGCCGCAAAGTGTCGCACCGGGCGCGATGTGGACATTATCGCCGATGACGCAGTCATGATCGATACTGGCATGGGTATTGACAATGGCATTCCTGCCGATGGTAGCTGCCGCATTGATCGCGGCGTTGGCCATGACTACCGAACCCGCTCCCAGAGAAACGTCACGGCCTGCCTGGGCGGAGGGATGGATGGCTGTCACGAGTTCAAAACCATGCTGTTCCAGCCAGGCGGCAACAGTTCCCCTTGCCCGATTGCTGCCGATAGCCACAATCGCCTTGCGAGGGGCATCAACCTTCGCCAGAAGATCTTCTTTGCCGCCAAGCACCGAGTAGCCGAAAAAGGTATCCCCCTTCAGAGAGAGATCGTCATCGACCAGAAACTCAATCTCGTAGAGACCCTGCTTTTCGACGATGTCGATCACCACCTTGGCGTGACCGCTGGCACCGAAAATGAGGATTTTTTCTTTCATAAAAAATCCGATTCTTGATTTTGGATTCTAAATGTTGAATGTGCGGGTCACCCCACTAGGCAATTCAAAATTCACCACCCAAAATTCAACATTGCTCTTTTGTTGTTTTCACGATGGAGGTCAAAATGCGAGTGATTGATTCAGCCTCTGATAAAAGTGGATCAACTTCAGCTTTTTGGAGAGTGTTGCTGTCTCGCAGCAGACGCAGCCAGTAGCATGACTCCCTTGCCTCCTTCGAAGCGATGGACATTTTGGAAATAAAGTCAGCTCGGCTTTGCGCGGCCTGAGCCTCTTCAACATTCGCCCCGATACTTGTCCCAGAACGAAGAAGTTGCTTCGAAAGAACAAATTCTTTGCTCGCCTGCAGCCCCTTGTACAGTAAGATGACCTGCAAAGCAAAATCATAACTTTTCTGTCGAATGACATTCCCTTTTTTCACTCATCCCTCGAAACTCAATAATGAATTTTAAATTTTGGATGTTAAATTAATCCAAAATCCAGCATTCAGAACTCAAAATTGATGTCAAGATTTACTCCCAGTAAATTTTGACATAGTAGCTTCCCCCTCCTGACTGATCCCCTCGCGCTTGAACACCTTGGCAAAGGTCATCCAGAGAATCTTGATATCCAGCCACAAAGATCGGTTGTCCACGTACCAAACATCGTACTCGAATTTCTGCTCCCAGCTGATCGCATTGCGCCCATTGACCTGCGCCCAGCCGGTGATCCCCGGCCTGACCTCATGCCGCCGGGCCTGCTCGGGTGTGTAACGATCCAGATATTCCATCAGCAGCGGCCGCGGGCCGACCAGGCTCATCTCCCCTTTGAGGACATTGAGCAATGCCGGGAATTCGTCCAGGCTGGTACTGCGCAGAAATCGTCCGAATCGGGTCAGGCGTTTTTCATCCGACAGCAGGTTGCCATCAGCGTCCCGTTCGTCGGTCATGGTGCGGAATTTGTACATGATGAAGGGTTTGCCGTGCAGGCCGGGGCGGGTTTGGCGGAAGAGGATGGGGGAGCCGAGTTTTTTGCGCACCAAGACACCAACCAAGAGTATTATTGGAAGAATGGCAAGCACACCAGGTATTGTCAGTAAAAGATCAAAGGCACGCTTCATGACAAAGGAACTCTCATTTCACGTTCAGCAGATCAATGTACTCATTGTGAAGATCTTTCCAAATCGTGCTTGGCTGGAAATCTTCCAAAACTCTTTTACGCCCAGCCACACCATGTTTACTTCTCAGCAATGGGTCAACAAGGTATGTAGATAGAGCTTTCTCCAAAGCATCTGCGTCACATTTAGGCACAAGTGTCCCGGTTACCCCATCAGAAACAGAATCTACGCAACCTGGTATGCAGGTGGCGACAACAGGTACCCGCATCGCCGAGGCTTCAATCGCAACCAAACCAAAACCTTCACGATGGGTAGGAAAGGAAAGCACGTCCATAACAGCATAATAAGGGGCGGGATCGTCGACATGACCAATCAGATGAATTCGTTCATCTGATTCAAGTTTCTGCTTGGCAGCTACAGGGATGCTATCCTTATCCTCAAAAGGACCTACTAACAACAGGTGCAGATCAGAAAATTTTTCGCGTAGTATGTCCCAAGAAGCTATTAATTCCATAATCCCTTTATCTTTAACCAACCTTCCGACAAAACCGACCACTAAGGCAGTCCGTGGAATATCTAACGAGTCACGCAAGCTCCCGGCATCATGCTTTTCTGGGTCAAAACGAACCAACGCATCGACACCATTAATACTACCGTTATGAATCACTTGAACCTTGTCATGACTTGAAAGTTTTTCATCACGAACCTGTGCAGCAAGAGACACACTCACGCAAAAGACACGGTGTGCCAAAGCACATGAAATTTTTTCCGTAAGGCAAAGCAACCGGTATTTGAAGCCGGTCGCAGTCACATGAGGCAAACCATGAACATTATAAACACGAACAGGAACACGCATTAGAAAGGCCGAAATCATTCCAAGCAACCCTCCTTTTGGAGTATGTGCATGAACGATATCAGGTCGTAATTCCTTTATGAGTCGACAAAGCCTCCAAAGTGACACTAAGTCTTTAAATGGCGAGATCGCACGTGCCATTTCGATACCATGAACAGGCACATCCTCTCGTTCAGAAAAAAGCTCTAGAAGTTCACCGGGGGAAGATACACAGTGGACATTTGCACCTTGCTCCTGCATGTACCGAGCCTGCCCATCTAAAAAATAATAGAGAGACTGTGCGACGGTCGCTACATGTAGAAGCTTAAAACCTTTTTGCATTTCCTCCATTTCAATTCTTACCAAGATGGTCTAGCATCAATCCAGCATAACGGGTTGCATCAGTAGTCCTTACAACCAGTAGTTCTTTGGCAGAATCGACCATTGTACGGAGAATTCGACGCTCAGCCAGACAAGCTTCGTCTAGGTTCAACTCGGGGTTAAAGAACTCGTGGGCCACTAACATCGGTGCCCTATGATAATTGAATTCGTACCTGTTCAGGTTTAGAGCCTTGCGATAAGCCTCATCAGACTTCTCATGGAATACCCCCTCATCACCCCTTTCAAGAATCGCAACATGTGTAATCGGTGCAGAATCAATCAAACGACGACTTTCCACATAATCATCGATTGGCTTCGGTTTTGTAAGTGGAAGAAGTTCCAGGGGTGGAAAAACCTTGGTGGCCTTATTTATAAATGCGTTTAAGCGGCCCTGATCAACACTAGAATAGTAACGAAATGTGCTTGTCCAAGGAACAGAATAGATCGTCTTACCATCCGTGATTGCTAGATCTTCTGCAATAAACCCTGCACCATGTTCCATACAAGACATCATTGCAGACAAAGTCTTACCGGTGTTAGGTGGGGCCAGTACCACTACTGTAGCGTTACCGCTCTGAAAACTTGAACAATGGACTGGTGTAAATCCCCTTTGCAATAATAAAAGGCTTGCAAGATCGGTAAGGATATAGCCAATGGAGTGCAAATTCATAAACCTATGAGTAATATATTTGAAATAATGTTTATTTACTAACAGATGTGGTTCTTCTGTCAGAAGGTCACGTGCCTCAATTTGCAATTCAGACCCAAAAAGAAAGTTACGCCTGTATCGGAGAATGTCACAGTTTGGCATACCGCTGAAATAGTGATATTTGCCAGGCAAGTCACTCCATTCGCCTTGACTTCCATCAGTCGACTCAATCTGATCAACTACAGTAAGCCGTATTTTTATGCGGCAAGCTTCAAAATCTTCCTGGGTCACTTGCGGCATATTCATGCCGTAGGACCATTTAAAATTAGAGGAATTAGTGCGGACACCTAAAACATGTTTTGATGCTACAAAAAAAATATCACTCATCTTATTTATACTCTCCTTAACACAAGGGTGTTTGTCGTAAATTCCAGTCTTTAGTAACATCTCTAAGGGCTAAATAAAAATCATTACGTCGACTCATTAAAACATCAGAGTGATATTTACGGGCTTTAGTTATATTTTCCCTGGAAAGCCTTTGCATACGCTCTGGATTTAACAATAATTCTGAAATTTTTCCTGCAAGTTGAACAGCATCTCCAGGTTTCACCATTTCAGAAGGATTTAACAACTCTGGGATGCCGCCTACTTCTGAACCGACACATGGAAGCCCTCTCGCCATAGCCTCAACCATTGCTCGGGGAAGCCCTTCAGTTAACGATGGCATAACAAAAATATCAGCACGGTCTAACTGATTTCTTACCAGTGACCCTGAACAAACTTGACCGAGGAATTCAATACGGCTTGAAAGTCCCAAATCTTTAACCATCGACATAATCTTTTGACGGTATACACCATCGCCCAACATTGTTAGTGCGACATTGTAACCTCCTTTTAAAAGGATAGACACAGCCTCGACTAAAACATCAGGTGCTTTATACATTTGTGCAAAGGATCCAACAAAAATTAATCTATACTGCTCACCACCACAGTATTTTCTAGGTTCGGGGAGATAAGCCTCTGAGGTTAATTCCACATCTGAGGCATAAGTAGAAAATGAGCTTTCTTTCGATGGATATCGTTGCTGAAGAGTATCCTCTGTAACGTAAATAGCTGCAGACGCGCCAGCGCATTGTTTACGCATCCTGCTGGTAAGCAGCCTTCGGGTGAATGGTCTGAAAGGGATACTTACCCCACCTTTTGCGAACACTTCCCATGGGTCACCAACAACTTCGACACCATAAGGTCGTTGGTTTTTTACCAGCGAAGCATGGGCCAACCATCCAATTTGAGAAGGTACCCTAATAATAATCGCATCAGTTTGTGCTAATTCTGAATGAACAGCATTTTTAATTGAAGCCTTTCTACGCACAAACTCCCATGGGCCTATATAATGCGGAATCGCTGTTACTGATACACTATCTCCATTAACCCGCACAGAATTGGTAGAGGCTACCGGCACATCAATAACTCGAGCACATATAGTCACATGAGAAAAAACAGTTAAATACCGACCAAAGAACTTTTCACTATAGCCAGCAGGTGACCAAACCACGTTGTCTTTGGTACGCATCATCCTTTGTTCTAAAAAAATTGATAATTTCATAAAATATTTCCAGAAAAAAGAATAGAGAAAAAGAAAAGCAGTTATGTTGTAAGAGTTTCAAGAAAAAATCCAAAACATCTATCCTCACAGTAAACATCATTGCACCATTCAACAAGGGATTTGAAGTTTGGCTCTTCTCTATAATTATTGTTCATATGCTCTTTCAGTAGGGAATACCCTTGTTCAGGCGCATCTGGTGGAATAAGCCAACAATCGTCCCATCCGGAAGGCAGAGATTCTAGAATCGGTGCGATATTTGAGGCGATAAAAGGCACACCGCATGACATTGCTTCGAGCAAGGCGTTTGGCTGCCCCTCTGAAAGAGAGGGAAATAAAAAAAAGTCGGCAATCTGCAATAGGTTGTCCACATCACTTCGCTCTCCAAGAAAACGAACATTCCCCAATCCTAACTGACTGGCCAGCAAGCCATGTTTTTCTTCAACACCTCGACCGGCAAAACAAAAACAAACATTGTCGTCTTTATCCTGTGCAATTTTTGCAATTTTCAACATACATGCGTGGTTCTTCTCCCATCGACCACTACCTACGTGCAAAACTACTTTCTGACCTGGTAAGATTCCTAGACTACTACGCACCATCTCTTTCTTGTAAGAAGAAAGGGCCGTTCTCCTAGGGATACCATTACGAATAAGTTGAAAACGACAGTCATCAACCACATGGTAGTCCTTAAAATAATTATCAAAAGCCGCTTGTGAATTACTCAAGACATGCGTACATAAAGACCGAACGATATGATTAAGCAAGCGCTGGTACAGAAGCTTGGACCTTGTAGGCTTGTAACTATCACACGCGGACCGGTAGAAGACCAAACGATTACGAATGTTAGATAAATATGAGACAAGGATGGGCAAAGCACCAAAATCACCAGTGAAATCGCAAATGGTGTCGTATTGCTCCGACATTAAAAAACGATGAAAACGAAAATAAGGAATTGGGTTTAAATACCCCATCGGCATCGAATGAATAACCACCCCAAGCTTTCTAAACTCAGACTCATAAGATCCGAACTGTCCTGACTTACAGGCTACATGTAATTGGTGTTCTGTATGCTTATTAACCAACCATCGAGAAAATCGTAGCATGTATGTTTCAAGACCACCTATCTCGAGAGAGTAACACAAAAAAAGTATTTTCATTGTCTACCATCTATAACCGATAGATTATCTATGTAAAGCTTGTCTATAAAATAAAATAGAATTAAAACCCATACGAATATATTCCACCCAAAAAAGAATGACGACCTATTCACGTATATACTGTAATATACATAGTATGCATATAAAAAAACCGAGACAGGGGAAAAGGTAAAACTATTTTTCCGCCCTATAAAACCCATAAACACACCCCACAAGAATGTGATTATAGGTATACCATAAGGACCATAATCTATATATATATCAGCAAGTGAAGACGTACCAGAACCAGATGAAAAAGTTCCCCTTGTAAGAATGTTTGTAAAAAACAGACTAGAAATGAATATATAATCATTTTCCTTATTCTTTTTTTCAACTTCTGTAAAGTATGAAGAAAAAGGAACAAGAGATGCAATTCTATACAACATGTTTAAACCATTATTATAAGAATAATATTCAGGGAAATATTTAGTAGCAATATTAAAAGTACCAAAGCTATTTGCAAGTTCAATTGTGGGCCATTTTGCAGGATTCGAAACCGCTTCCACTCGATTGATAAAAGCTTCCTTCAAGGTGACACTTCTACCCCTTGTGTCACCGACAACAACAAGCATCAAAGAAAGAATAATAGCAGCTGCAACCGCCTGCGAAAAACGCAATGGCTTCACCAAGACATAATATGGGGCAACAACTAAAGCTAGCGGTTGAAGATATGCTCCCCTGTCTCCCGAGAGGACAAACGGAACAAGTGTAACAATGATGACAGCAAGAACTCTCTTATCCCAAACGGAAAAATAACCACAAAGTGTATCTGGCTTGGCTAGAACAAGTCGGTATATTTCTAAAAGAATAGCCAAATAAAGCAAGACCATAAAAGCGAACCTAAAATGGGTTGACAATATCCCTCTAGGAAGAGTTGCACCCCCATAAGAAAACCCAAAATAGGAATAAAATCCAATACTTCTTATATAAAAAAAGAAAAACAATAACGATCCAAATACAACAAAGTTATTAACAGTCATAATCCTTTGATTTTTACTTTCAAAATTGCCTCCTAGTTCAACATTTATCTTTATGAAATTATCGTTATTGCTTCTTAAATACAGAATCTGTTCTCCACAAAAAAATGACGACAATCCAATAACCGCAAGAAGAACACAATATGAAATATTATGAGGGGCAAATATAACCTGATTTGAATAATGCGATAGATCGAATCCGGAGATATAACAGAATGGCAACTGATAATAAACAACACAGTATCCAAAAACAAATACAGGAACTGGATGACACCAATTTAGACTTAAATTTCTTTTCTCTCGACTTGCCCACAAACAAAGTTCAAATATTGCAGAAAATATTGCAAAAACAACAACACATAATCCATTTTCATCAGCAAAAAAAAGCACAAATGACAACAACAGTACAAAGAAATGCAATGTTAACGTTAACATAATATTATCAATCAACCTATTTCTCTTCGAACAGTTCTTGAAGAAAAGCTCTCTTTTCTACACGAGAGAGCCCTTTAGTATTAAGGGCTCTGGGGATTATTCCTCTCTGATAGTCTTCAACAGATTTTATGGTTTTAGAAGGAACTCCGGCCGCAACAGACCCTGAGGGAATATCACGAGCAACAACAGAACCTGCAGCAATAACACAATTATCTCCAATTGTAACACCAGGCATTATTATAGAATTAATCCCAATAAAAACATTATTACCAACCTTAATCGGTGCAATAATATCTAAATCTGGAGATTCATCTCGAAATACCCACACGCCACCATCATGGGTAATAAATTTTACACCTGAAGTTATGGTAACATGTGATCCTAGCGATACAAGATAAGGCTCTGAACCAAAAGTTCCCTCTGTAATGCCAATCAGACGACATCTTTCACCCACATCTACACCTAAAGTCCGTGCGAATTCAACAGGATCCTTCACCCTTTTATATGTCTTAATCATTTTTTTTAATCCTCGGACAATCATCACTAGATCTCCACTCCGCAAGCATTCTTTCCTATAAATTTTAACAATAATAATAAATAAACTGTAGCCTCTAGAATCTTTACCACGATCATTGCAATAACAACACCCGTCAGCCCAAATGGCCCAGCAAATAAATAACAACATATACCTAAAATGACTACACTCAACAAACTAACTAGCACCTGCACCCTAAAAAGACGCATAGCATTAATAGCTGAACCTAAAAATATGTAAGTATACTGAACGCCAGCAGCAATCATTAGAAGGAGAAAAATATCAGAATGTGCAGCATATTCGGATGAATAAAATAACTCCAAAAGAGAGTCCCCGAAAAAAAAAGCCACTAGAACGCCACAACATCCCAGCACGAAACCAATTGCAACAATTTTTGTTAGAAGACGCCTAAAAGCCTGATGTTTTTTTTCGGCGTGCAAGCGAGCTAATCGCGGGCTTGCTGATTGTCCAAGTGCATTAATAACAGTATTCCCAGCAAGCATAAAATAAGCAAGTGCTGAAAAAATTCCTAAATCGTAAACACCAAGTTGATGCTTAATAAAGTAGCGTGGGAGGTTTGTATACAATGAGCCTAGAGCAACAGCCCCACCCAACGGGAGAGTCAGTACCACTAAGGCCTTAATTCGCGCTTCATCCCAAACCGGTCTCAGCGTTTCATTTTTCCTCCGCCCCCTAAGTAAAGTTCTAGCTTTGGGAACATCGTAACAAACCAAGACTCCAGTCCAAACTGCAAACATAGCAGCCAATACTACTAACAGACTTTTATCCTGAACAACCAAGATCATAACTGCAAAAAAAGATATTATCCCTCTAATCATCAATGATTTTGATATACAGTCCATTCGTTCTTCTTGCTGAAATAGACCATAGATAATATCACTAAACGACTCTATTCCTTTCATCGCCCCTATAAGAATAACGATAAAAACAAGGTCGCTGTCATCACATATATACACAGCAAGCAGAACAATGCAAATAAAGGCTAAAACACTAGTCAACAACCTAGTCGCAAGATAATCACCAAATTGATACTCGTGCTTTTGGTCCGTAGCCTGAGCTGATCTCAGTTTAAGACTTGTAAATAGAAAAACAGGTGAAGTCAATGCAAGCGCGTATGAAAAACGACCTACAATTTCAGGTGAGCCGAATTTCGCGAAGCTTGCAATTATTCCCCACTGGCAAAGTGCATAAATTAAATTTCCTACAAGGGTCCATGAAAAATTAGTTTTTAAGGACATTCTATTCATATGAAGAAACCAAAGGGGGTAGCCTTAACAAACACACATCTGGAACTCCTAAACGGGACGCTATCACCTTACCTCTAAACCCTCAACCTCATCCCGCCCTCACAAACTCCAATATCTCAATCCAGTAGACTCAACGTCATCCCGCCGCAACAAGCCCTTCACATCTATCACCACCCCGGACCCATTGCCGTTACCACAAAGATCCTTCAACTGCTTCGGGGTAATATCCGCAAAGACATCATGCGCCACCGCCCAGACAACACCATCAACCGGTGCAATATCATTCAGGGTCACCAGTTCAAGCCCATACTCATGCCACGCCTCAGCCGGATCCGCCATGGGATCATGCACCAGCACCTCAACGCCGTACTCTTTAAGCTCGGCGATGATATCGACAACCTTGGTATTGCGAATATCGGGACAGTTCTCCTTGAAGGTCAGCCCCAGCACCAGCACCCGCGCCCCCTTGACCGTCTTGTCAGCACGGATCAGCTTCTTCACCGTCTGCTCGGCGACATGCTTGCCCATGTCGTCGTTGATGCGCCGGCCGGCGAGAATCACCTGCGGGTGGTAGCCGATCGCCTC
>NZ_NAAD01000026.1 GCF_002093115.1 Geothermobacter hydrogeniphilus
ATGAAGCGGTGAAGCGCAACGCAGCTGACGCGGAAAATAACCAGCAAGATGCGAACAGATTGTGGGTTACAGGGTACTGGTCAACGCTGTGGATAAGGTTGTGGAAAGCGTGGAAAAGTCCCTGCGACAGAAACAGATTCACAGTGACGATAAAGCATCCCAGGTGTTGGGTGTGTTTGCCAAGCGGCCCCTTCCCGGCCGGGTCAAGACCCGGCTTTGTCCCCCCTGTTCCCCGGAGCAGGCGGCGGCTCTCTATGCGGCCTGTCTCGACGAGACGGTTGCCAGGCTTTCGGCCTGCGGCCGTCCGCTGGTGCTTTTCCATGCCGGTGAAAGGGACTGGTTCGCGGACCATTTTCCAGCGATAGAACTGCGGCCCCAGGGGGAGGGAGATCTCGGGCAGCGCATGGCGCGGGCCCTGCACGGTCTTCTTGCCGATGGCTTCCGGGCGGCGGCCCTGGTCGGCAGCGACAGCCCCGACCTGCCGCGGGCCCTGGTCGATGAGGCCTTTGCCGCGTTGCGGACGGCAGACGCGGTGACCGTTCCGGCCGATGACGGCGGCTATGTGCTGATCGGTTGTCGTCGGCCCTGTCCGGAGCTGTTTCGGGATATCGCCTGGAGTACCGCCGAGGTGCTGGACAGCACCCGGCAGGCGGCTGATCGGGCCGGCATCCGCTTGGGCGAACTGTCCGCCTGGTACGACCTTGATGATGCCGCGGCGCTGCGGCGGCTGTTGCAGTGCAGTCCCGGTTCGCGGACCGCCGCCTTTGTCCGCGCCCATCTGGCATCCTTGATTTAACATCCTTCCCCGGCCACCTCTTCCCGCCTCAGCGAGATCCGCTCCGCGACGCCTTGTGCCGCGGGTTTCAGGCGCCTTGCCTGCTCAGCCCGGGGAGCGTAGCTTTTTCAACACCCTGCCAGGCGACGTCCCAGCAGCAGCCGCTGCGGCCGCCAGGCGGCAAGACGGCTGTAGAGTGTCTGCTGTTGCGGGTCATCGATCAGGTGCACCCAGCCGCCGATATGCACCAGCCGTTGTTCCGGCCGGCGTTGCAGCAGTTCGACAATTTTTTCAGCCATGGCCGCGTCACGCGGGCCGATCCCTTCGGCGCCGCGTCGGCTGCGGAGAAAGGCGCGACGCAGGCTCTCCGGGGCATCCTCGGCCAGCAGCTGCCGGGCGCCGGCATAGCCTTCGCTTCCCGACGCCGGGACCCCGGTCGGTCGGCGCACCAGGATCTTCAGGTTGCGGTAGCTGATCAGCCCGGTTTCCACCCGGCGCAGTTTCGGGATCGAGACTTCCGAGAGATCGACCAGTTTCAGGATCGCGCCGCCGGCGTCGGCATAGGCACGGGCCGCCCGGTATTCAAAAGGCAGCGCCAGCAGGCCGCGGATGTCGGCAATGGCCGGATGCCGGTTGAGTTGCTGAAGCGGGCAGCCCAGCTCTTCGGCCAGGCGTTTCAGGATCCGCTCCAGCCGCAGCAGTTGCGATCGGGCCTGCCCGGTCCGGTAGTCGCGGGCGTAGGGGCTCATTTCAACCGTGACCAGGCCTGGTCGCAGTTGTTCAAGGAGGCGGCCGAGACGTTCTTCCCCGTACCGGTCGCGGTGTACGGTGCCGATCAGAAACAGACGGTCATTGACGGGATGGTCGGACATGGCTTCAGTGCAGCACTTCGGCGCCCCAGGTCTGGCGGTGCAGGGCGTCGAGGATGGCGGCAATATGTTCGGGGCCGCGGGTTTCGAGTTCGAGCAGCACCTCGGCCCGGCCGAGGGGAATGCTGCTCAGTCGACGGTCATGATGAACGTGCAGGATATTGGCTCCCTGCCCGGCCAGCAGTTGGCTGAGCCGTGCCAGGTTGCCAGGGGCATCATCGAGGTTGACAAGGATTTTCAGAAACCGGCCTTCGGCGATCATGCCGCGCTGCACCACCCGGGAGAGGGTCTGGACATCAATGTTGCCGCCCGACAGCAGGCAGGCGACCGGTCCGGGCGGCAGCTTCGGCGCGTGGAAGAGCAGGGCGGCCAGGGTGACCGCCGCCGACCCTTCGACCACCAGCTTGGTTTTTTCCAGCAGTCCGACGATCGCCTGGGCGATCTCCTCTTCTTCAACAGTGAGCAGATGGTCGACCAGCTCCTCGATCAGTGGAAAGGTTTCGGCACCGAGCTGTTTGACCACGATACCGTCCGCCAGGGAATGTGTCGAGGCCAGGCGGACGCGCTTTCCGCTCCGCCTTGAGTGCAGCGCGCCGGCGGCTCCGGCCGCCTCAACGCCGATGATACGGATGCGTGGGTTGAGGGCCTTGAGGGCGCTGGCCACACCGCTGATCAGTCCGCCGCCGCCGATCGGCACCAGCAACGCCGCCAGATCGGGACGCTGGGCATGGATTTCCAGGCCGATGGTTCCTTGCCCGGCGATCACCAGACGATGATCGAAGGCGGGCAGGTAGACCAGCTTGTTCTGTCGCTGCAGCTGCCTGGCATGGGCCGCCGCGGCATCGTAGTTTTCTCCATGCAGAATAACCTCGGCACCGTAGTGACGGGTCGCCTGTTCCTTGGCTAGCGGGGTGCTGACCGGCATCACCACCGTCGCCGGAATCTGGAACAGCTGAGCGGCGTGGGCCACGCCCTGGGCGTGATTACCGGCAGAGGCCGTGATCACCCCCGGGGCGATGCGCTTGCGGGGCTGGCAGGCGAGAAAGTTGTAGGCGCCGCGCAGCTTGAAGGAGCCGGTGCGCTGCAGGTTCTCGCATTTCAGCAGCAGCGGCCGGCCGAGTTTTTGGCTGAAATAGGCCGACTGCAGCAGCGGCGTGCGGCGAACCTGTCCTTCGAGCCGGGCGGCGGCCTGCTGGATGAGCTTGAGATCGAGCATACAGAGCAAGCTTACCCCGCCTGCCGTCGAAGGCAAGCCTCCGCGCGGCGGGACCGGGCTGTGGGTAAGCACGTTGACTTGCCCCGGGCGATCGTCAATAATCGCCGCAGTTGGTGTTTTTCAGATCGCCACTCTTGATGCTTTCGCAAAAAGCATCAAGAGTGTTGGCTAAGCAAAAAGCACCGGCAGCAAGGTGCGCGATTGTCGAGCAATGAGGCGTACTTACGTACGTTGAAGCAGCGAGACAAACGCAGCTTTGCTGCTGCTGGTGAGTTTTTGCGACGCCATCATTGATCATTCATGTATCGCCGCAAGGAGGAGTCCCTTGGAACTGATCCTCGGTGCGGGGCCGGTCGTCAAGCTGGTCCTGCTGGTTCTCGCCTATTTTTCCATTGTTTCCTGGGCCATCATTTTTCTCAAGTTTCGGGTTGTCCGCCGGGCGATCATTGACTCGGATCGTTTTCTCGATTTCTTCTGGGCGAAGAAACGCTTTGATCTGATCGGCCAGGGGCTCAAGGATTTTTCCCAGTCACCGCTGACCGTTCTGTTCCGCGAGGGTTACCAGGAGCTGCTGCGCGGCAGCCGGCAGCCGAGCGAGGGCGGCGGCCCGAGCGCCGAACTGGGTCGGTCGGCCAATGTCGCCCGCGCCCTGCGCCGCGCCACCACCAGTGAAACCCAGCGGCTGGAAAAATATCTCACCTTTCTCGCCACCACCGGATCGACCGCTCCCTTTATCGGCCTGTTCGGCACCGTCTGGGGGATCATGGATTCCTTCCACGGCATCGGCAAGACCGGCAGCGCCTCGCTGGCGGTGGTCGCGCCGGGAATTTCCGAGGCGCTGATCGCCACCGCCATCGGCCTGGTGGCGGCGATTCCGGCGGTCATGGCCTACAACCACTTCGTCAACAAGGTCAACGTGTTGACCGGAGAAATGGACAACTTCTGCCAGGAATTTCTCAATATCGTGCAGCGCATGGGACGGGACTAGACGATGGAAGTCGGAACCCGCGGCAACTCTGGACGCAGCACCCTCTGCCAGATCAATGTCACCCCTTTTGTCGATGTCATGCTGGTGCTGCTGATCATCTTCATGGTCACCGCGCCGATGATGGAGACCGGGGTTGAGGTGGAGCTGCCGGAGGTGAAGGATGCGCCGGCCATGACCGGCGCGCAGGAACCGCTGGTGGTCACGGTTGCCGCTGACGGCGCGATCAGTGTCGGCAAGTCGGCGGTTCCCTCGCCGGCAAAGCTGACCCCGGTGCTGGAGCAGGTTCTGCGCGGACGCAAGTCGAAGGAAGTCTTCCTCGAAGCCGACCGCAAGGTCCCCTACGGGCGGGTGGTGCAGGTGATGGCGGCGATCAAGGCCGCCGGGGTCGCCAAGCTCGGCATGGTGGCTGAGGAGCCCGAGCGCTGAGGTGAGCGGGAGCGGTCACAACAGCCGCTGGCGGCGGCAGGCCGGGGGACGACGCGATCCGCGCCTGGCCGCGATGCTCGGCTATTCATTCGGGCTGCACCTGCTGCTGGTGCTGCTCTTCGGCGGCTGGCTGCTGCCGCGCATGCAGCATTCGAAGCCGCCGGTCTACGTGGTCGACCTGGTCAATCTGCCGGTCAAAAATCCGCAGGCCGGGCGACCGGACGGGACGCCGAAACACAAGGTCAAGGCCCGACCGAAAGCGAAACCGAAACCCAAGCCGGTTGTCAGGCCGAAACCCAAGCCGAAAGCGAAACCCAAGGCCAAAGCCAAATCAAAACCCAAGGTCAAGGCCAAATCGAAGGCTCGGCCGAAGGCGGTCAGCAGGACTCGGCCGAAACCGAAGGTTGACTATCGCCAGACCGAAAGCGTCATCGAGAAGCTCAGGCGCAAGCGGGAACGTGAGGAACTGAAACGGAAACTGGCGGCCCTGGAGGCGCAGGACACCCGCCGGTCGCCGGGCAGCAAGGCGCCTCTCGGCGAAACCGCCGGTACCGGCAGTGAGGCCGGGGTTTCCTACCGGACCTGGCTGCAGCAGGCCTACAAGAGTGCCTGGAGCCTGTCGAAGTACCAGGTCAGGAGTCTTGATCTCAAGGCGGATGTCGAAGTGGTTTATGATGCCCGCGGCTTTCTGCGCGACTACACGGTCATGAAGAGTTCGGGGGATCGTCGTTTTGATGATTCGATTACCCGGGCGATTCGCCGGGTTGATCGGCTTGAACCGCCGCCGGGCCGAACCATCAGGGAAATCATCAAGTTCAACCTCAAGGATCTTCAGGAATAATCATGACACGATTGATTCTGCCGCTGTTGCTGCTGCTGGTTCTGGTTACGCCGGCCTGGAGCGCCATCGAAATCAGTGCCCCGGGGCAACAGCAGATACCGCTGGCGCTGACCGTCCTGCAGCCGCTCGACGACGGCCGCAACCCGGCCCTGGCCGAGGAGTTCAACCAGGTTCTCTCCTGGGACCTTGAGCTGACCGGTCTTTTCAGCCGCATCGACCCGCGCGCCTTTCTCGCCGATGCCGGCAGGCTGGGACTGCTTTCCATCGATGTGGATTTCGCCGAATGGCGGCTGCTGGGAGCCGAGATGCTGATCAAGGGCGGTTACTCGCTGCGCGGCGGACAGCTGGTGGTCGAGGCGCGGCTGTTTGATGTTCGCGCCCGGCGGCTGCTCAACGGTCGCCGTTATGTCGGCAAGCCGGGTGATGTCCGCCGCATAGCTCATGCCTTCGCCGACCAGATTCTGAAAAGCCTGACTGGCAGCCTCGGCCCCTTCAGCAGCCGGCTGGCGTACATCTCCGACCAGAGCGGGCGCAAGGAACTCTACCTGATGGAGGTTGACGGCCACAAGCCGGTGCGGATTACAAATCATCGCTCCATCGTCCTCAATCCCGATTTCTCCGCTGACGGGCGCCGGGTGATTTTCACCAGCTACCGGGCCGGGAATCCCGATCTTTACCAGCGGGACATCTTCAGCGGCCGCGAGTCGCGGCTTTCCGCCCGACGCGGGCTCAACGTCGGCGGCCGTTTCTCGCCGCAGGACGACCGAATCGCCCTGACCCTGTCGAAGGACGGCAATTCGGAAATCTACCTGCTCAACGGCGACGGCGGGATCAGCAGGCGACTGACCCGCTACTGGGGAATCGACATCGATCCGACCTGGAGTCCGGACGGTGATCGGATTGCCTTTGTCTCCAACCGGCGCGGCAATCCCCACATCTTTCTGCTTTCCACCGCCGGCGGTGATCCGCAGCGCCTGACCCTGAACGGCAAGTACAATGTCACCCCGGCCTGGAGCCCGAAGGGGGACTGGATCGCCTTCAGCCGCAAGGAGGGAAGCCTGTTCGACATCTACCTGATCCGGCCCGACGGCAGCGAAGAACGGCGGCTGACCTTCGGTCCCGGCAACAAGGAACATCCGCGCTGGAGTCCGGACGGGCGCTTTCTGGTCTATTCGTCGGATGAAAGCGGCAGGAAGGCGATCTACCTGATGCGTGCCGACGGCAGCGGTTCGGTCAAGGTTTCCGGCGGTTCCGGCAACTGCAACCATCCGGCCTGGTCGCCGCGCTGGTAACCTCCGTCGTTGCCATCGCCAAGATTAATGCAATCCTAGTTGTCTTTTCACAGGCTTTCTGTATAATCGAGGCTGTTTTACTAGGGTTTTTCGGTAACAATATCATTTCTATAGACGTTTGAAAGGAGTGGAACACCATGAAGAAGGTTGTCGTAATGCAGTGGATTGCCGTTGTGGCGCTGTGTTCCCTGTTGGCCGTTGGTTGTGCGAAAAAGCCCGCCGCGCAGCAGGCTCCCGCTGAAGCCCCGGTCGAGACCAAGGTTGCTGTCGAGCAGCCGACCGCGGTTGCCGATCAGGGGGTGAGCGAGTCCTCCGTCAAGGAGCAGGTTCCGGCCGACATCGAGGCCGTCGCCCGGCAGTTGCAGCGGATTCATTTTGATTTCGACCAGTTCAGTCTCTCGGCTCAGGCGCGTGACATCCTTGCCGCCAACGCCGCCCTGCTGCAGGCCAATCCCGGTGTCAAGGTGCGGATCGAAGGGCACTGCGACGAGCGCGGTTCCGATGAATACAACCTGGCGCTCGGTGAGCGACGGGCGATTGCCGCGCGGGACTACCTGGTTTCACTCGGCGTGGCCGCCGACCGGATCTCGACCATCTCCTACGGTGAAGAGATGCCCCTCGACCCGGCCAGCAACGAAGCGGCCTGGGCCAAGAACCGGCGTGACGAGTTCAAAGCGGTCCGCTGATCGGCTTAAGATGGATACGGGGGCCGCGCTGTTCTGCAGCGCGGCCCTTTTTATTTCAGGTCTTTGAGGAGGCGTTATGAAAGCGTGCTATCTCGGATTTCTGCTGCTGGTGATGATCCTTGGCGGTTGTGCCAACCCGCAACAGCAGCAGCGCATCGACCAGGATCTGGCGGAAATGAAGCGTCGCCTGGCGGCCAATGAAACGGCCCTGGTGGAGTTGCGCAAGGCGCAGGCTGCCGGTGGTGGACAGCAACAGCTGGCCGGACTGACCCGCGGCCAGGCCGACCTCAAGGCCGATTTCGACAGCTTTCGCAATCAGGTTCTCAGCATGCAGGGGGATGTCGAGGAACAGGCGGCCGCCCGGCAGAAACTGCAGGCGGAGCTGACCTCTCTGCGTGATGAACTGCGCTTCAAGGTCAAGGCCATCGAAGAACGCCTCGCCAAGCTGGAGAAGGCGCCGCCGAAAGTCGCGGCGACAGCGCCCGCGCCCGTAAGTGCCGAAGAGCTTTATCAGCAGGGGCTGGACGCGATCCGCAATCAGAACAACTTCGCCCTCGGCCGTGAGCGGCTGCAGGCCTTTCTCAAGCAGTACCCCAAGCATCACCTGGCGGTGAATGCCACCTACTGGATCGGTGAAGCCTGGTACGGGGAGAAGAAGTACGAAAATGCCATCCTGCAGTTCCAGGATGTGGTCGAGAAATACGGGGACCAGCCGAAGGTGGCATCGGCCCTGCTCAAGCAGGGGCTGGCTTTCCAGGCTCTCGGCGACAAGGATAACGCCCGGGTGATCTGGGCCAAGCTGCAGGAACGGTTTCCCAAATCTCCGGAAGCGAAAAAGGCTGCGGCGCTGATGAAGAAGTAAGCCGGCGAGGACATGAAAACAAACAAAAGGGCGACCCGATGCGGGCCGCCCTTTTTGTTTGATGCCGCCGGCTTTTTCATCAACCTGAATCCGTGAGTTCCTGTTGGATGGAGAGTGCAAGTGCTTGGTCTGAATGAGATTTCCAAAAATCTGAAGCGCACCCATAGGTTCGCTGGTGATTTTTGGGAAGCTCAGGCAGATCAATGACTTGTGCTCTCCGCCGACAAGGGGCTCACGGATTCAGGATCAACTCTGCGTTGCCGCCCCGTTTCGCTTGTGCGACGTAACTGCCGCTACGCATCCGCGCTCATCGAGGCAGCGCCTTGATTTGATAAAAAATCCAGCGTCCTGGAACTGTAGTGCCAGCGTCCTGGAACTGTAGTGCGTAAGGGGCTGATTGTGCTGGGTGAACCGATGTGATCGCGACTGGAATCGTCAAGGGAGCGCAAGCGAACGGGCGCGAGATTGCCTTCATGGGTAAATGGATTACGCCTTCTCCGCCAGCCGCCTGAAAGCGGAGAGGACGTCGTTCTGGCTGAGGATGCCCAGCAGGCGGGTCGGCTCATCCGGATCGACCACCGGGAAGAAGCTGACGTCCCGCTGCTGCTGGAACAGGTCGAGCACCTCGCGCAGCGACTGTTGCGGAAAGACCGCGTGCTGGACACTGGTGACCAGGTCGCCGGCCACCACCAGGCTTGCCAGGTCAGGTTCGAACAGCAGGCTGCGGATCTCGGTGTAGTTGATCATGCCGATAAAGCGGTCCCGCTGATCGACCACCGGGAAGCGGTCGTACCGGCTGTGAGCGATCAAGCGCAGCAGCTCGTGGTAGCCGGTGTCATTGTGCAGGGTTTCGACGTTTTGCCGCATGATGTGACGCACCAGGATATCTCCCGGATCGCTGACCTTGTGGCCGTCCGGCAGGCCGAGAGAGGCGCGGAAATGGTGGACCACGCTGTGCAGTCCTTCCAGGGCGCTCTGCGGCGCCTGCTTCTGCAGCAGCGAAAGCAGCGGGACTTCGCCGGAATGAACCAGCCCGTGACGAACGGCGAGCGGGCCGAAGATTTCGAACACCACCACGGCGCCGAGAACCACGGTCTGCAGCAATGCGCCCATTTCCGGCCAGTCGATGACCAGGTTTCGGGCCAGGCCGATGGCGACCCCGGCCTGGGCCAGCAGGGTGGCGCCAACGTAGCGCTGTTCGCGCAGGCTGAATCCGCCGATGCGGGCACCGCACCAGGCGCCGACCAGTTTGCCGACGGTGCGGGCGATCACGTAGATGACCCCGAGCAGGCCGATGTGGCCAAGGGTCTGGATGTGCAGGTTGGCGCCGGCAAGGACGAAGAAGGCGACATAGAGCGGGTAGTCGATCTGCCGCAGTGATTCAAGCATCCGGTGCCAGCGCGGTGAACTGTTGGCCAGCACCATGCCGAGCGCCAGGCTGGCGAGCAGGCTGTCGACCTGCAGCGCCAGGCTGAGAGCGGTGCAGGCGGCGATGCCGCCGAGCAGCAGGATCTTGTACTCGCTGCCCTGTTCCAGGCGTTGCCCCCAGACCGACATCAGGAAGCCGAGCAGGCCGCCGAGCAGCAGCGGTCCGAACATCCGGGAAAACAGCTGCAGCGAAAAGCCGCTGCCGGTCAGCAGTTGTTCCGCAAGGATAAAGAGCAGCACCGAGGCAAGGTTGTTCAATCCGACCAGGGTCAGCACGGTGTTGGTCACCGGACCCGCGGCCTCGTATTCGCGGATCACCATCAGGGTCGCCGCCGGGGCGGTGGCGATGGCGATCAGTCCCAGCAGCAGGCCGAAAGCGAGAGAGGTCTGGGTCAGGGTCATGTTGCCGACCACGACGTTCATCAGCAACTGGTTGACGAGGAAGCAGCTGACCGCCACCAGGACGAAGGTCAACCCGGTTTCTCCCAGGGAGAAGATGGCGATCCGGTGACGGTAGCGGCGCAGATGATCGGTACGGAACTGGCCGCCGATGTTGACCATGATCAGGGCCAGGGCGAGATTGCCGAGAACGTCGAGTTCCCGCAGCGCGTCCTCGGCCAGCAGCGGCGGCAGGCCGAGCAGTTCGGCGCAGGAGGGGCCGAGCAACAGCCCGGCCAGCAGGTAGCCGGTAACCCGCGGCAGACGCAGCAGGGCCGCCAGACGGCCGCCGACCAGGGAGCCAAGCAGCACAATGGCGAGGGCGGTGAAGAGATGGAGAAAGTGCATACAACCTCGAAAAAGCCGTTATACCGGATTGGCAACGGTTATGATATGGAGTTTCAAGGATAGCAGAAAACTTGCTGTCGGGGGGCAGTCAGGAATTATACGTTATACGAGTGTTATACGTTGTTGAATCGTCCGCTTATGGCCGGCTCAGTGTATCGGTAGGTGCGGCAAGCCATCCATCATGCAGGTAAGTAAGTGATCGTTCTCAAATTTTGCGGGCTGATAACTCAAAGAAGATAGGGCATCCTCACCCCCGGCGCATCGGGTGGGAAGTCCCTGCTGTTACGACTGACCAGCAGGGCGTCTTCACACTGCGCGCTGGCCCAGAAAACCCGAAAATCCCGAAAATCCGGAGACACAATACCTATTTCTTTCTCCTCTTCGGTGGCCCCCCGGCCGTCCCGGCAACAGGGTTCGCCCGGTCTGTTGTTCCAGCTTTCTGATAAAGTCCTCGCTGCCGGCAGGGCGGCCGGTGCGGGTCTTCTCCAGCAGAACCGTTTCCGGTTCCGTTCCTCCATCCCGCAGAAACTGCGGCCAGTCGTCCACCATGCCGGCTAGCGGCCGTTCGCGCAGCAGGGGATCGGAATCGATCAGTCCGCACAGGTAGCGGGCGCTCGACCAGGGGTAATCGGTTGCCGCTGGTACTATCCCGGCCTTGACGGGATTGTTCTCAATGTAACGGCCGGCAGCGAAGTTTTTCATGCGAGTGTAACGCCGATGAGCCTCGCCGATGGCACGGGCCAGGGTCTCGGGAGCAGCTGGAACGGCAATCAGATGCATATGGTTGCTCATCAGGCACCAGGCTAGGAATTCCACGCCGAAGCGCCTGGCTTCCTGCTGCATGAAGTCAAGATAGGCCCATCGGTCATCGTCATGGTCAAAAATATCCATCGAGCGCACACCGCGCTGGGTAACATGGTGCGGATAGCCGGGGACAACGAGTCGGGAGAGGCGTGCCATGGGTAGATGCTACGAGTGGGGTCGTTTCAGGTCAACAGGAAATAGTATTATGTCCCCGGAATTAGCGGAATTAGAAATCTCCACAGATACATAAAAACAAAGTTGACGAAAGACGCAAAAACAAAGGCCAAGATTGAGGGGACATTCTATAATCATCCGTTTATGACCGGCCAGCGTATCGGCAGGTGCGGCAGGCCGGACCGGTCACATCAAAGAGGTCACATCAAAGAAGATAGGGCACCCTCACCCCCGGCGCATCGGGCGGGAAGTCCCTGCTGTTGCGGCTGACCAGCAGGGCGTCTTCGCACTGCGCGCTGGCCCAGATGATGGCATCGGGCAGGCGGATCCCGGTCTGTCGCCGGATCTCGACCGCACGTTCGGCGATCTCGGGATTGATGGAAACCACCTCGAACCGCGACAGAAACGCCCGGACGGGCGCGTCCTCTTCTGCTGTGGCACCGACCATGACCTCCATCCAGGTGATGACACTGACAAGCAGCCGGTCATGACGATCCAGCTCCTCCCGGGCCTGCTCGATGCCGTTCAGGTAATCGATGAGGATATTGGTGTCGAGCAGGGCCTTCACCGCTGCCACTCCTCGCGCAGCTGATCCTGGTAATTCAGACTGTCCGTCTTGCGTTTCTTCCACAGGCCGAACGCCTCTTCACTGCCTTCCCCCTGGTGCCGCGCGAGATATTCAGCCACGGCACGTCGGACCAGCTCGGCGCGGGACAGCCCCTGACGGTCACTCATCTCACGGAGTCTTTCAATCTGCGGCTCGGGCAAATCAATAATGGTACGCATTTCAACCCCCTTCGGAACATGATAACGTCATCATATATCATTGTTGGTCGGGTGTCTACTCACTGATTCAGGTACTCTGCCCGGAATCGGGCAAATCACCATCGATGGCATGACGGGCCTGTGGGAAGAGGGGGATGTCGGGCGATGGTCAGGGCAGGATCATCTTCAGGGTATGTTCACCGACAGTGAAATCAAGCGGCGTGTGGCCGAAAAAGTCTCCATCGAGCTGAACCGGCACCTGGGGCGATATGATGCTGACCCGGCGGCAGGTGAAGATCTTCACCCTCCGGGGATCGAGGGGCCGGCGACGCAACAGGGCCAGGGCGTGCTGGAACAGGGTCCGGCGGTTCCATCGCTGGAACAGGCAGACTTCAAGCCGGTCGCTGAAGAGATCGGCCGTGGGGGTGAAACTGAAGGGGCCGCCGTAAAGCCGGGCGTTACTGATGATGGCTCCATGGCCGCTGAAGCGCCCGGCGTCGGTCTCGATTTCGAGCGGGAATGGTGGGAAGGCGGCCAGGGTTTCCAGGGCGCTGACCAGGTAGGCTCCCTTGCCGATGCGGCGCTTGAGTCCCAGCCGCACCCGGCGCACCACCTCGGCATCGAAACCGAGCCCCGCCATCAGCAGGAAGTATCGCTCACCGGCGCGGCCGAGATGAATCGGCCGCGGTTTTCCTTCGAGCGCCAGGCGGCAAAGGGTTTCCGCTGTCGTCGGCAGGCCGGTCTCCAGGGCGAAGACATTGGCGGTGCCGAGCGGTAGGAACGCCATCGGCAGATCGCTGCCGACCAGGCCGTTGGCGGCCTCGTTGAGGGTGCCGTCGCCGCCGGCGACCAGCAGTCGTCTCCAGCGGTTGTCGCTTCCGGCGTCGGCGGCCCAGCGTTCTGCATCGCCGGCCGCCGTTGTCAGTGCCAGCTCCACGTCGGCCCCGGCGTCGCGCAGCAGTTTCAACGTCCTGTCGATTCGGGGCCTGGCATTGCCGCCGGCAACCGGGTTGGCGATCAGCAGCAGTCGCATCGATCAATGGATTCCGCTGACGACATCGCCGATGGCGCCGGTCAGGACGGCGAGATCTGCGTCCGACATGATATAGGGCGGCATGACATAGACCAGCCTGCCGAAGGGGCGCACCCAGACCCCGCGTTCAACGAATTTCGGCCCGATGTCCCCGAGGTTGATCGGTTGTCGCATCTCGACCACGCCGATGCCGCCGAGGACGCGTACGTCGGCGACCTGCGGCAGTTCCCGGCATGGCGTGAGGCCATTTTCCAGTCCCTGCTGCAGGGCGGCGACGCGCCGCTGCCAGGGGGACTGCAGCAGCAGTCGCACGCTGGCGGCGGCGATGGCGCAGGCCAGCGGGTTGGCCATGAAGGTCGGACCGTGCATGAAGACCCCGGGGCTGCCGGAGGAGAGGGTTTCCGCCACCCGGGCGGTGGTCAGGGTGGCCGCCAGGGTCAGGTAGCCGCCGGTCAGGGCCTTGCCGAGACAGAGGATGTCGGGGCTGACGCCGGCATGTTCGCAGGCGAACAGCCTGCCGCTGCGGCCGAAGCCGGTGGCGATCTCGTCGGCGATCAGCAGCAGTTCGTACTGGTTGCAGAGGGCGCGCACCCGGCGCAGGTATTCGGGAGCGTAGAAGCGCATCCCCCCGGCCCCCTGAACGATTGGTTCGAGGATGATCGCCGCCAGCTCCGCGTGGTGCTGCTCGACCAGCCGTTCCAGTTCGGCGATGTCGCCATCGTCCCACTCATTGTCGTTGCGGCATTGCGGTGCCGGGGCGAACAGGTGCCGCGGCAGCAGGTTCGACCAGATGCCGTGCATGCCGGTGTCGGGATCGCAGACCGCCATGGCGCCGAAAGTGTCGCCGTGGTAGCCGTTGCGGATGGTCAGCAGGCGGTTCTTCTCCGGGCGGCCGCAGCTGAACCAGTACTGCAGCGCCATCTTCAGCGCCACCTCGACCGCGACCGAGCCGGAGTCGGCGAAGAAGACATGCTGCAACGGTTCGGGAGTGATCTCGACCAGCAGCTGTCCCAGTTCGGCCGCCGCCGGGTGGGTGAGGCCGCCGAACATGACGTGGGCCATCTTTTCCAGTTGGGATTTTGCGGCGGCGTTCAGTTCCGGCACGTTGTAGCCGTGGATCGCCGACCACCAGGAGGCCATGCCGTCGATCAGCTCGCGGCCGTCGGCCAGTTTCAGCCGAACACCCGAGGCGGCCACCACCGGGAAGACCGGCAGGTCACTGTTCATCGCGGCATAGGGATGCCAGAGGTGCTGCCGGTCGAAGTCGAGCCAGTTCGGGGCGGGCATAGGGTCGCAAGCTCCTTTGGGTCAGAGGTCGCGGGCATTATACGCGAATTGCCCGGCTCGCGGAAGATGCTGCACCGGATGTTCAGTCGGCGGCGGGTGCTTCTGCTGTCGTCCGGCAGAGGTAGGCGCTCTTTTTGCGCTGAATGAAGACCGGTTCGCAGCTCATGGCGTATCGGCCCGTGAAGGCGTCGATAGTGCCGCTGTTGACGACCACGAACAGACGGTTCTGCTCTCCGAGGAAGACTGTCAGATCCGTTTCGTCGGCGGGATACCAGCGGCGGAAGCTCTCCTCCGGCTGAAACTGCGTCTCCCGTACCACCCCGGGACCGGAGACGGCCAGCTTGTTGCGGTAGAAGGAGAGCGAGGGAAGGAAATTCTGGTAGACCAGCAGCTCCAGCCGCCGATCCGGGTCGATGCGGTTCATGGCCTCCGCCATCTGTTCATAGCCGCGCATCTGCGGGGCGGCGATCCCGACGCCCCAGATGCCGACGCTGGAAAAAAACAACAGGAACCCAGCCAGCCAGCCCCAGTAACGGTCTGTTGTCCGCTGTCGCCAGGCCGTCACCAGCAGGAACCCGGCGACCAGCGCGGCGGCCAGCAGCCACGGCTTCTGCCCCGCCAGGGGCGGATAGAACCAGCCGGCGGCGGCGAGGGCCGGGGCGACCGGTGCCAGGATGATAATCGCCAGCGCCCGCAATCGCGGCATGCTGAGTTGCTCAACGGCTGCGGCGGTCAGTATCGCGGCCATGCCGTAGAAGGGCAGCACGTAAGTGGCGTGTTTGCCCTTGGCCAGGGAAAAGACCAACAGCGGGGCGACGATATAGATCAGGCTGGTCTTCAGCCGCGGCGCCAGGTGCCGCCAGTTGCCGAGGCCGCGGAGGAAGAACAGGATGTAGGGGAAGAACGTGGCCGGGAAGATGTAGAGGAAATACCAGGGGGGCTGGTAGCGGCGGAAGCGGTTGGTGACCACCCGGTCGACGGTCTGGACCTTGAGAAAATAGTAGAGCAGTCCGGGATTTTTCGCCACCACCAGCAGATACCAGGGGAGCGCGACCAGCGCGAAGGCCGCGGCGGCCAGGGCGGTTTCCTTCCAGCTGAAGATTTTCCGGTGTTCAGGATCCCAGAGCTTGGCCAGTAGCGCCGGCAGCAGGGTGAAGAGCAGGATGATCGGCCCCTTGGTGAAAAACCCGAGGCCGAGAAACAGCCCGTAGAGCAAGGCGTTGCTCCAATGACGTCGGCCGTAGAGCTGGCGGAACAGGAAGTACTGGGCGGCGAGGGTGAAACAGGCCAGGTAGATTTCCGTCGAGGCGAGCCGCGAGACGGTCAGAAACATCAGCGACGAGCCGAAGACTATCGCGGCGATCAGCGCCGTCTTTTGTTTTTCAAAAAACAGTCGCGCGATGCGGTACAGGAAGAAGACCGCCAGACCGGCGGCCAGCACGCCGAAGAACCGGGCGCCGAAGTCGTTCATGCCGAACAGCTTGTAGCCGGCGGCGACGGCCCAGTAGGTCAGGGGCGGTTTGTGAAAGTGCTTGATGCCGTTGTAGTAGGGTTCGAAGTAGTTGCCGGAGACCACCATCTCGCGGGCGATCTCGGCATAACGCGCCTCGGTACTCTCCATCAGCGGCATTGTCCCGGCCGGCAGGAGCAGCAGCAGGATGTAGCCGGTGAACAGCAGCAGCAACGGGCGGTTACTGATTTTTTTCGGCATGCGCCTGCTTTTCCTTACGTTCCCGTGAAATCAGGTAGAGATTGCGCAGATAGATGCTGAAGCCGGTCGACTGGCCGACGATAAAGACCAGATCCTTGCGGATGATGGCGTAGACCAGCAACAGGCTGCTGCCGCCGAGGCTGAAATACCAGAAGGCGACGGGAATCATGCTGCGCCGGTGTTTTTCCGAGTACAGCCACTGCACCAGGAAACGCATGAAGAAGAGCGCCTGCCCGGTGAAACCGAGAACCAGGATCGCTCCTTCACTCTTGGTCATGGCGTTCTCCGATCTCGATGTTCAGATGGCGTTTCTGCATCCAGCGCACGGCGATGACATCGTAGAAACCCTCGATGCCGCGACGCAGGTTGGTGTATTTTGATTCTCCGTGCAGGCGGGGGCGGTGATTGACCTTGACCTCCTTGACCCGGGCGCCTTCCAGGCGCATCAGGGTCGGCAGGAAGCGGTGCAGGCCGCGGAACATCTTGATCCGTTTGAGCATCTCGGCGCGCATCACCTTGAGGGAGCAGCCGGTGTCATGGATGTTCTCGCTGGTCAGCCAGTTGCGGAAGCCGTTGCCGATACGGCTGCCGATCTTTTTCGACAGGGAGTCCTGGCGATTGTAGCGCCAGCCGGTCACCATGTCGTAGTCGCCGTAATAGCGCAGCATCTCCGGCAGGTCGGCCGGGTCATTCTGCAGGTCGGCATCCATGGTGACGATCACATCTCCGTCCGCCGCCTGAAAACCGGCGTAAAGAGCGGCGGACTGGCCGCTGTTGCGGGCCAGGCGCAGATAGCCGATCTGCGGGTGCTGCTCCGCCAGGCTGCGGATCAGGTCGAAACTGCCGTCGGTGCTGCCGTCGTCGACCAGCAGCAGCTGAAAGTCGATCTGCAGGCGGTCCGTCACGCGGGCGATCTGTTCCCACAACTGCTGCAGGTTCCCTTCTTCATTGTAGACGGGAATAACAAAGGAAATTTTTTTCATCCGACCCCTCCGGGGATAAAATCAGCTGAGAATTCCATGAGGTTTCCCCTGCGGCCGGGGTTCCGGCCATCTGGCGTGAAAAGTAACATAAATTGGTTCATCCGGCCAGTTGGCAGCGAAGGCGGCGTTGTTGCTCACGATGAGGCTCTTCGCCGAACTCGGTCAACGATAGAGTCTGCGGGTAAACAGCTCATAGGCACTCTGGTAGATGGCGGTGGCGCGATCAAACAGTTGTCGGTCATCCGCCAGCTTCTGCTGGGAGTTGGTTTTCCGGTCGTAGCGATAGAGGGTCGCCGTTTTATGCAGGCCGAGGACCACCATCCGGTCATCGACCAGCATGGCGACATCGTGGTTGTGGTTGAGCAGCAGCGGATGCTGTTGCGGGTCGCCCTGTTGGTTGAGGACGTCGATGCCGTAGAAGGGAGCGGTGTAATCGAGCCCGAGCAGGCCGAGGACCGTGGGGGCGATGTCGATCTGGCCGATGGGGGCATCGAAGCGGCCCGGGGGCAGGTGCCCGGGAGAATAGAAGATGAGCGGAATATGGTAGTGGGCGATCGGGACTTCGGCGCTGCCCCGGAGCCGGGAGCAATGGTCGGCAACGATGACAAACAGGGTGTTGTCGAACCAGGGATGCTCTTCGGCCTGTTGCAGGAACTGGCCGAGGGCATAGTCGGCGTAGCGGACCCCGGCGGCACGGCCGCCGCCCTTGGCCGGGATGCCGGGAATCCCCTCGGGAAAGGTATAGGGGCGGTGGTTGGATGTCGACATGATCATTGAGAAGAAGGGTTTGCCGGTTTGGGCCCGCTGATCGAAATAGTCGAGAGCGTGATTGAACAGGTCACCGTCGGCGACCCCCCAGATATTGGCGAAGGAGGGGTTGGGGATATCGGTCCGGTCACTGACGGCGAAACCGTTGCTGCTGAAAAAGTGGTTCATGTTGTCGAAGGTGCCGTAGCCGCCGTAGAGGAAACTCACCTGGTAGCCATGCTGTTTCATGACCTTGCCCCAGTTGGCGATGTTTTCGCTGCCTGGGCGTTTGACGATTGCCTCGCTGGGGATCGGTGGGAAGGAACTGCTGATCGCTTCCAGCCCCCGCACGGTGCGGGTTCCGGAGGCATAAGCGCGGGTGAAGAGCAGTCCCTGCCGGGCCAGTCGGTCAAGGTTGGGCGTCAGCTTGTCGCGATTGCCGAAAATCCCGGTAAAGTCTCCGCTGAGGGATTCTTCGACCACCACCACGACGTTCAGCGGACCGAGTCCGTTACTGCGTCCCGGGTGCCTGCGGTTGAGGTTCTCGGGATTGCTGTCGATGAATTCACCATCTTTTTCGAGTTGGGCGCGGGTCAGTGCGAAGGCCTGTTTCCCCGGCAGGGTGCGATAGTAGACGTCATAGTTCAGCTGGTTGGTGTGAAAGGCCTTGAACAGGCTGCTGATGCCGCTGTGGGCCAGTTCGTTGGTGACCCGGTTGGTGGAAAAATCGAAGCTGTCGGTCGACAGCCACAAGGCCGGCAACAACAGGAGCAGGTGACAGGCGACGACCGGCAGCCGGCGGCGCCAAGGGCAGGGTTCGCTGAAGGCGGTCAGCACCCGCTCCCGGAATTTGCCGAACAGCAGCGCCGCCAGGATAGCGTCGATGAACAGGAACCAGAGAACCGGGTAGGATTCCCAGATGTTGATCAATACCTCGCGGGGATAGATCAGGTAGTCGACGGCGACCAGGTTGAAGCGGGCGTCGAATTCGTCGAAGAAGAAAAACTCGACCTGGGCGAGGTAGATGAGTCCGAACAGGCTGAGAAAGATGATGACTGCAAACAGGCGTCGGTGCCAGCGGCTGCGGGCCAGGCGGTCGGGAACCAGTCCCAGGTAGAGGCTCGCCGGCAGGTTGAGAAACACCAGCGCCACCAGGTCGTTGACCGCGCCGACCAGCAGGATGCCGGGGAGGGCGGTCCAGCCGACCTCGGAGCCCGGTCCGAAAACCTTCCACAGGATCAGTCGCAGCAGGGCCGACAGCAGCAGGTAGAAGAGGGAAACGGCCAGCAGGGGTTTGAAGCGGGCAACGAAAAAACGGTTCGACATACGGCACCTTCTCGAAAAAGAGGAAATTTTCAGGGAGTGCATTACGCAAGTTGCCTGCCAGCCGCGACATCCATGTAAATTCGGCTCGTTGGATTGCGGCTGAGCTGTTTTGTGTATAAAAATTTGAACACCACAAGGGTTCCTGAAAGGGAATTGAGCAGAAATTTTTACTTCGGGTCGTCGTCCAGACGGTATTTCTTCAGTTTGCACTGCAGGTTGCTGCGGCTGATGTCAAGAGCCCTTGCCCATTCCTTTCAAGTTACAGTCTTCAGCAAAACTAACAGACAATCCTTAAGGATGCCTTAAGGTGGTGCTGATTATCTTCGGGAAGGTTTGATATTTCAAGGCCAGTCTGTGGGCGCCGGTAACGATCATCGCTTTCATCAGGATCTTGGTTGCCGGATGGTAAGGTTTCTCTGTTGGGGTCGAACTTGGACCACGGACGAGAATCATCCGATCGGAGCGAGGACGGAGGTGTTTTTCATGAAAATTCAGTTGGTGGAAGATGATCCGATGCTCGGCGATGCGCTGCGTTTGGGTTTGACCCAGGAGGGCCATGTTGTTGACTGGATCCGTAACGGCGAGGACGCTGCGTTGTCGTTACGCCTTGGCCGCTACGAGCTGGTGCTGCTCGACTTGGGGCTACCGGACCGCTCGGGCCTTGAGGTGTTGGTGGATTATCGTCGTTCCGGCGGCGAGGCGGCGGTGATCATCATCACCGCGCGCGATGCGGTCTCTGAACGGATCGCAGGACTGGACGCCGGTGCCGACGATTACCTGATAAAGCCTTTCGACCTGGATGAACTGGCCGCCCGGATGCGGGCTGTGCAACGCCGCCGCCTTGGTCGGGCCGAGCCGCTTCTGGTGCATGGTGATTTGAAGCTCAATCCCGCGACCCGGACTTGCAGCCTTCACGGGACTGAGGTTCTCCTGTCGCCCCGGGAGTTTGCCCTGCTGGAAGCGCTACTGGAAGCTTCCGGCAAAGTGCTCTCCAAGGAGGTGCTGGAAGAACGCCTCTACGGTTGGGGCAGCGAAATCGAGAGTAACGCCGTAGAAGTCTATATTCATCACCTGCGGAAAAAATTCGGCGCGAAGTTGATCCGCACCGTGCGTGGCGTCGGCTACCTGCTGGGAGACCCGCCGTGAATTCGATGCGCAAAAAACTGTTGCGTTGGCTGCTGTGCGGTCAGTTGCTGGCAGTCGTCCTTTGCTGCCTGGTGAGCTTTTATTACGTGCGCGGCGAGTTGGAGGACCTGTTCGATGACCGCTTGCGGCAGCTTGCCTACAGCGTGCCGGTCGACGGAGACTTCGAGCTGCCCGCCCCACCGCCGCTGACCAACCTGCAGGACGACGAGGACGACTTCGTGATCCAGATCTGGCGTGCCGATGGCACCCTGCTGCGACATCTCAACCGCAAAGAAGGATCTCCGGCACTGGTTAGGGAGGGGTTTTCCACCCATTTCTCTCATGACATGCTCTGGCGCAGTTTCGTCCACCGTCGGGGCGCGCGCCTAATCCAGGCCAGTCAGCCCTTTTCCGACCGGCTGGAGATGACCACCGGTATTGCTGTAGGTGCCATTGCCCCGGTGCTGCTGTTGATCCTCGTGTTGGGTGGAATCATCTGGGTCAGTGTCACCCGCAGCCTGCGCCCGTTGACGGACCTCACCGCCGGTCTGCGTCGACGGCAGCCTTATGCGCTCGACCCGTTGTCGGAAGAGAACCTGCCGGATGAATTGCAGCCCCTGGTCCAGGCTCTGAATAGCCTGCTGGCCCGGCTCGAATCAGCGATTGAGGGACAGCGGCGTTTCGTTGCCGACGCCGCCCATGAGTTGCGCACCCCGCTGGCGGCGGTTCAACTGCAGGCCCAGGTATTGCAGCAATCCCGCGGAAAAGAAGAACGGCAACAGGCCCTGGAGCAGGTTCGGGTCGGCACCGAACGAGCGACGCACCTGGTGCGACAGCTGCTGACCCTGGCCCGGTTGGAGCCGGAGGACCGGCTGAGGTTGTTTGAACCGGTTGATCTCTGTGCCCTGGTAAAGACCGTGGTTGCCGAGCAGGCGCCCACCGCTCTGAAACGGGAGATCGACCTCGGTGTGTGCGAGGCCGAACCATTGACCCTCATCGGGGATTCGGAGGGATTGCGGATCCTGCTCGGCAACCTGGTGGACAATGCCGTCCGCTATACTCCATCCGGCGGTCAGATAGATGTCGCTCTGCGATGCGAGGGTGGCCAGGCCCTGCTGGTGGTTGAGGATAATGGACCGGGGATCCCTGCAGCAGAGCGCACGCGAGTTTTCGAACGCTTTTACCGCCGGCCCGGCAGCGAGGTTTCCGGTAGCGGACTGGGACTGGCCATCGTGCGTGAGATTGTTATCCGCCACCGGGGCAAAATTGAACTGGATGAAGGTGCACAGGGCGTCGGCCTGCGCGTCTCGGTGTGGTTGCCGCTTGGTTTGGCCAGACAACAGCAAGGTGAATGCTGATGGAACAATGGAATCTTAAATTATTTGCCCTGATCCACCAAGGCGCCGGCCAACAACCCTTGGTCGATGGTTTGGCGATTTTTTTCGCCGAAGGCGGCCCCTACCTGCTGATGCTGGTGCTGGTAGTCTGCTGGCTGGTGGCAAAGGATGAGCGCCGTCCCACGTTACTGGAGGCGACCGAGGCGGGCCTGCTCGGGCTGCTGACCAACCAGTTCCTTGCCCTGTTGATTTGTTATCCGCGACCCTTCATGGTCGGGTTCGGGACCCCTTTGATTCCCCACGCTCCGGAGAATTCCTTCCCCAGTGACCATGCCACGCTGATGCTCTCCGTCGCCATCTACCTGCTCTTTTCCTGGGGCTGGCGCGGCTCCGGGCTGCTGCTGTTGCTGATGGCCCTGGCGACCGCCTGGGGGCGGGTGTACGTCGGTATCCATTTTCCTCTCGATATGCTCGGCTCCCTGTTGGTGGCACTGTTCTGTTCTGGGTTGGTGTTGTGGCAACGTGGGCTGCTGACATCGTTGAATGGTCGCCTGGTGCGACTTTATCATGGGTTGAATGACGCCCTGATTCAGGGAGGGAAGAGCCTGAGAGGCTAGCACATGGACTGGACACACCTCTGGACCGACAGCTTGCAGTGGGTCAGCCTGCATCCGGTGGTCGCTTACCTGTCGATCGGACTGATCTCTCTGTCGGAGTCTCTGGCCCTGGTCGGGTTACTGGTTCCCGGCACGGTGATGATGGTCGGCATCGGCGCGCTGGCCGGCAGCGGCGCGCTGTTGATCAGGCTGACTCTGCTGGCGGCGATGGCGGGGGCCATCGCCGGTGACGGTATCAGCTTCTGGCTGGGGCGTCACTATCACCGTGAGATCGGCCGAATCTGGCCCTTCAGCCGCTATCCGCAGATGCTGGACAAGGGCGAGGCGTTTTTCAACCGACACGGCGGCAAGAGTGTTTTCTTCGGACGCTTTGTCGGCCCGGTGCGACCGGTGATTCCGATCGTCGCCGGGATGCTCGACATGCCGGCCGGGCATTTCCTGATCGTCAATATTCTCTCAGCGATCGGCTGGGCCTTCGCCTACTTGATGCCCGGCGTAGTGCTCGGCACCTCCATGGCCCTGGTTGGTGCTGTCAGCACCCGTCTGGCGGTACTGCTCTTTCTCTTTCTTGGCCTGCTGTGGCTGGCCTGGCAGTTGGCTCGCCGAGGTGCGCGGTTGCTGATGTCCCTCGGCACTGACGAGAGTCGTCCCCTGCTGGTGCTGGGGATTGCCCTTGTGGTGGCGGCCGGGCTTTTTCTGGGAGTTCTTCAGGACCTGCTCAGTGGTGACCCGCTGGTTTTGGCTGACCAGTCCGTCTATCATTTTCTGCAGGCCCTGCGCAATCCCTGGGGAGACGCCCTGCTGGTGGCGGTGACCGAACTGGGCGATGCGACCAGCAATATCGCGGTCATCGGCACTGTTGTTGGTTTGCTGGTGTTGCGAAGACAGTATCGTTCACTGCTCTACTGGTTGGCGGCGGTTGGTGGTGGTGTCGGTCTGGTGCAGTTGTTCAAATGGCTGCTACACCGGCCCCGGCCGATCAATATCTACCAGGGGATCTCCTCCTGGGGCTTTCCCAGCGGGCATACCACCATGACGGTCGTGGTCTACGGATTTCTGGCACTTCTGCTGATCCGCGGTCTATCATCACGCTGGCGATCCTGGCCGTTCGTCTTTGCCTTGACGCTGTCGTTGCTGGTGGCTTTTTCCCGTATCTACCTCGGTGCCCACTGGCTTTCGGACGTGCTGGGCGGGATGGCCCTCGGCTGGGCCTGGGTCTGTATTCTGGGGCTGTTCTATCTGCGTCGGCAACCCGTATTCGATGGCCGCGCCCTAGTCCCGGCGGCCCTGCTGGCGTTGGTGCTGGCTGGTTCCTGGCATATTGGCAGCCGTCACAACGCGGACCTGACCCGTTATCGGGTCCAGGCGCCGGTCCAGAGCCTGTCGGCTGCGGACTGGTGGCATCAGGGCTATCAACATCTTCCGGGGTGGAGGACCAGCCTGCTGGGAGACCGTGAACAGCCGCTGACGCTGCAGGTTGCAGTGCTGCCGGAGGAGATTGTTGCGACGTTGCAGCCCAGAGGATGGAGGACCGTACAAGGAGAGACCGCCAGGCGGTATCTGAACTTGGTCACCTCCCACCCGGATATTGCCGAATTGCCGGTGTTGCCCCAGTTCGCCGCGGGAGAAAAGAGCGTCCTGACGATGATCCGCCCTGCTTTCGGCGAAGGGAGGATGGTGTTGCGTCTCTGGCCAAGTTCCTGGCAACTGGACAACGGCCGGAGGATTTTTGTTGGGGTGATTGAAACCGAGACGGTACGACCGTTTGCTGAGTTGTTGACCCTCCCCCTGGGGAAAAAGGATTTTTCCGAGGCACTGCGGACTTTGAGCATCGACCTTTCGCGATTCAAGATGGGGATCAGGGAGCGGTCGACTCTCCCTCCCGTACTGTTGTTGAAGAACAGACAGAACAACCTGTCGCAAGGACAATAAAGGTATGTTGCATTAGATTGTCAGCTGGATCGTCGCCACCGTTGGCCACTGGTGGGGTTCCCCGGATATCACCGGGCTGATGTTTCTCGAGCCCGTCTTTTCCCCTTTTCCCGGTGAGGTGGTGGTGTCGCCGGCTGGCCGGGCTAGCGTGGATGAACCTGCTCCCGTTCGCTGCTTTCACAACCCTCGGCGCCTGTTACAGTTTTGATCCCGCCAGGATGAGATCCCCTTTGATTGCCATCAGGTTGATTTTTTCACCCAGGGTTTTCAACTTCGTCGGCACTCTGGTCGGCTCGCCAACCATTGTTTCAAGCAGTTCGTCGATCATGACCACGACTTTGAGGGCGGCAGAGGAGACCGGTTCTCCGCCGGTCTGACTGATCCGGGTCAGCAAGGTCTTTGCCCGGCGCAACTTTTTTGCTGTTTCAGTAGCTCGTCCCAGGTAATAAACCCGGTCGGCATCGTAAATCAGCTGGCGGACTTCGGTCATGGGGAGATAATACTGTTCCAGCTGTGCGAACTTCTCGCGGGTTTTTTTGAGGGCAGCCCGGGCGGCAGCTGTATCCTGGTCTGCGAGGGCGCGTTGCACTTTTTCCAGTTCGGCTCGGACCCTTTCATGGGCATCTTTCAGATATCTGAAGTCACTGTTCTCCAAGACAGGTTTCCAGGGAGCAGGAGGCTGGTTCTGACAGGCGGAAATGATTGCAAGTGAGAGAAGAAGAATGCAGGCGATTCGTATTCTGGTCATGGCTGCCTCTGTGGGATTGCACAGGTGAATTAATGTTTCATGGAGACTGAGGTTCGTCAGATGACGGGTTGTCGCTCAGTCGGTACTTTTTCAGTTTGTACTGCAGGTTGCTGCGGCTGATGCCAAGATTCCTGGCTGCCTGCGCCTGGATACCGCGAGCTTCAATCAGGGCGCCGCGGAGGACGCTTTCTTCGACCCTGTCGAGGTAGTCCGGCAATGATTCGCCGGGATTTCTTTCCGGCCTCGCCCGTTCCGGATCGGCCGGCCGGTCGTTGTCGCTGCCCAATTCCGCCGGCAGGTCGCGGCTCTGCAGCTGGGTGTCGTTGCAGAACAGCAGGGCGCGTTCGATGGTGTTGCGCAACTCGCGGATATTCCCCGGCCAGTGGTACTGTTTCAGGCGGTCCATGGCCGCGGGAGAAATTCCGGTTACGTTGCGATTCAGCTCCGCGGCCAGGTTCTGCAGGAAATACTGGGCCAGCAGCGGGATGTCGTCAACACGTTCACGCAGCGGCGGCACCGGCAGTTCAACAACGTTTAGCCGGTAGTAGAGATCCTCGCGAAAAGTGCCGGCGGCGACCATGTCGCGCAGGTCGCGGTTACCGGCGGCAATGAGGCGCACGTCGGCCCGCAGCTCGATGGTCCCCCCGACCCGACGATAGACCTTTTCCTGCAGCAGGCGCAGCAGTTTCGGCTGCATGGCCAGCGGCAGTTCGCCGATCTCGTCGAGGAACAGGGTGCCGCTGCCGGCCATTTCCACCAGCCCTTTTTTGCGCTCACCGGCGCCGCTGAAGGCTCCCCGCTCATGGCCGAAGAGTTCGCTTTCCAGCAGGTTTTCTGGAAAGGTGGCGCAGTTGACGGCGACCCATGGGCCTTGGCTGCGACTGCTGCTGCGGTGGATGATGCGGGCGACCAGCTCCTTGCCGACACCGCTTTCACCGCTGATCAGGACCGGACTCGGGGCCGGCGCGATGCGGGCGATCTGCTCCAGCAGCTGGCGGATGGAGGGACTTTCGCCGATCAGTTCCCGGCCATAGGATTTTTCCAGCTGGCGCCGCAGTGCCTGGTTCTCGATCTGGATGCGGGAATGCTCCAGGGCCTGGTGAATGACCAGCAGCACCTCGTCATTATTGAACGGTTTCAGCAGGTAGTCATGGATGCCGGACTTGAGGGCCGTAAGCGCCGTTTCCACCGTGGCATAGGCGGTCATCAGGATAAACGGCAGCTTCCCGTAGCGCTCAACCACGTTGCGGTAGAATTCCAGGCCGTCCATCTGCGGCATCTTCAGGTCGGACAGGATCAGCGCCACGTCTTCTCGGGAGAGCAGTTCCAGGGCGGCGAAAGGATTTTCGGCCAGGCTCACCCGGTATCCGGCGCCACGCAGCAGTTCGGCCAGCACCAGGCGATAGTTTTTTTCATCATCCACGATCAGGATGTGGTTCATGGTTCGTTGTCCTCCAGCGGTAGAGAAAGGGTAAAGGTACTTCCCCGGCCGGGGGTGCTGGAAAAATCGAGTTCGCCGTTCTGGGCTTCGATCAGCTTGTGAGCGTTGGCCAGCCCCAGCCCGGTCCCCTTGTCACGGGTGGTGAAGAACGGGTTGAAGATCTTGTCGTGCAGGCCGGGATCGATCCCCTGGCCGGTGTCGCTGACCCGGACCAGGGCCCTGGAGTCGGTCTGCTCCAGGCTTACAGAGATTTCCTGCCCGGGGGTACAGGCCTGGACGCCGTTCAGCAACAGGTTCAGCAGCACCTGCTGCAGCAGGTTGCTGTCGGCCCTGACGGTGACCGTTGCCGGGGTTTCGACCCGCAGGACCACCCCCGCCTGGTCGGCCACCGGCCGGAAACCGTCTACCGTTCTGTCGATCAGCCCCTTGAGGTCGCAGGGTTGCAGGTTGGCCCGGGTGTCGCGGCCGAAGGTCAGAAAATCGGTGATCAACCGATTCAGCCGGGTTGATTCTTCCTGGATGATGCCCAGCAGTTCCATGGCATCTGGCCCGGATTGTTCCCGGCGTTGCTGCAGCAGTTGCGCGGTGCTGGTGATGATGCCCAGCGGATTGCGGATTTCGTGGGCCACCCCGGCGGCCATCTCTCCCAGCGCGGCCAGCCGGTCGCGGCGCCTGAGCTGCTGCTCGGCGGTGGAGAGCTGCGCCAGGGTTCGGGTCAGCTCGTTCTTCTGCTCCGACAGCTCGCGGTTGAGAGCCTGTTGCCGCTGCAGCTGGCCGCGGGCTTCACTGGAGAGGGTCTGCACCAGCAGTCCGACGAACAGGTAGGTCACGCAGATCAGGACGAATTCCGGGAATTCATCCCAGAAATCACCGGCGGCGATGAATCCTTCCGGCAGCAGGAGGAAATAAGCCAGACCGGCCACCGAGGCCACCAGGGTTGTGCCGGCCAGGCTGAGACGGCTGGCGGCCATGACGATGGGCAGCAGCGAGACCAGCCAGAAGAGGCTTTCTTCGTCGGGCCGGGTTGTGGCCCAGAGCAGGAAGGCGCAGAGCAGAAGATAACAGCCGAGATGCAGCCAGGCCTGCGTCTGTGAACGATACGGGCGGTTGCCGAGCAGGAATGTCGAGGCCAGATGATAGACCACCAGCAGGCCGAAGGAGAGGCTGACCCAGAAAGGGTCGAGTTCCGAAGAGAATCCGAACAGCAGGATCAACAGCAGTCCGAGAATCCCGATCTGGCTGCGGACAATGGTTCGGGCATGGTTGGTGTCGGCCATCGTTTTCTCCCCTCGTATCGACGGGCCAGAATCGGTGACGTCTTCGCCGATTCTGGCCCAGCATAGAAGTTGCCAGCCGGGGAAACAAGACTGTTCGGGGTTTGATGTAAAAAAAATTGTACGACGGGGTCGTTACGGCTCTGCTGAAGGGATCCTTCAGTGCCTCTCCGCCGACAGGGATTTTCCCCCTTTTGCGTGGAACGATTTCTGCTATGCTGAAGAGACTTGAAGTTTCCCTGAATCCTCTTGATTCCGGGTTTAGCCATCATCTGCCGGAGGTTTCATGTCCGATCTTATCCCCCCCTACCATCATCCCGACTTTTCCACCCCGGAGCTGACTTCGGCGCCGGTGGTCAGCACCGAAGCCTCGCCCGCCGACGGGGTTGTCCCGCGCAATTTTCACGGTACCTCGAACTACCCGGAATATGTCCATCTCGGTGGTGGTCGCTGGGTGCTGGCACCGGAAAGCCGCATGGATTCGGTGCTGGTGCTCGACGGTGACCAGCTCGAGGTCGTCGAGGCGCGGCGGGTCAGGAAGGGGCAGCGGGTGGTGGTCGGACGGACCGAGAATGGCGAAGAGGGCATCTACGTCCATACCACCGGTTTCGAGCCGGAGGGGCAGGAGGCGACCGACAAGTTCGCCTTCCGCACCCGCGGTACCCGCGAAACCCCTTTCTCGCGCAGTTACGACGAGCTCTACCAGGTGTTGCGGCATGATCGCGACCATGGTCATATCGTCTGGGTTCTCGGTCCGGCGGTTGCCTTTGACAAGGACAGCCGGGCGGCGATGCAGGGGCTGATCGAGAATGGTTACTGCCACGCGCTGCTGGCCGGCAACGCCCTGGCGACTCACGACCTGGAGGGCGGCTATTTCCGTACCGGACTCGGCCAGAACATCTACTCGCAGGAGCTGCAGCCCCTCGGCCACTACAATCATCTCGATATTCTCAACGAGGTACGCCGGGCCGGATCCATCTCTGCCGCCATCGAGCAGCTGCAGATCCGCGACGGCATCATCTACGCCTGCGAGAAACAACAGGTGCCCTATGTGCTGGCCGGTTCGATCCGCGATGACGGGCCGTTGCCGGAGGTGATCGCCGACGTCTACCGGTCGCAGGACACCATGCGCGCGCATGCCCGCAAGGCAACGGTGGTGATGGCGCTGGCGACCCAGCTGCATTCGATCGCCTTCGGCAACATGGTCCCGAGCTACCGGGTCGAGGCCGACGGCAGCGTGCGGCCGGTTTTCTTCTACATTGTCGACATGACCGAATTTTCCGCCGATAAGTTGGCCAACCGCGGCTCGGCCCAGGCCCAGGCGATTCTCACCAATGTGCAGGACTTCATGGTCAACCTGTGGAACAATCTTAAGGACTCGTGATGACGAAGCGGCGCAAGGTTCAGATCATCGGCGTGCCGATGGATCTCGGACAGGATCAGCGTGGGGTCGATCTCGGTCCCGGCGCGTTGCGCTACGCCGGTCTGGCGGCAAAGCTGCGGCGGCTCGACCTGCAGGTCGATGATGCCGGCAACCTGCCGATTCCGGTGCGGGACGCCCTTGACCCCTCTCGGCCGGAACGGTTCCGCAACGCTATCCTGCAGGTCTGCGAGACCCTCTACCGGGTTGTCGCGCGGGCGGTCATGGACGGGTATATACCGCTGATCCTCGGCGGTGATCATTCGCTGGCCATCGGTTCGGTCGGTGGCGCGAGTGACGCGGCGTCGACCGGCCTGTTGTGGATCGACGCCCACGGCGACTTCAACACGCCGCGCTCTTCCCCGTCCGGCAATATCCACGGCATGCCGCTGGCGACCCTGCTCGGCGAAGGCGACCCGGGGCTGGTCAATGTCGGCCGCAAGGGCGCCAAGCTGCGCGGCGAGGACGTGGTGCTGCTCGGCATCCGTGATCTTGACGACGAGGAGAAGGAGCGTGTCCGCGCCAGCGGCATCTGCGTCCTGACCATGCGCGATATTGACCAGCGCGGCATGGGAGCCGTCATGGAGGAGGCCCTGGAGCGGCTTTCCGGTCATGCCAGGCTGCACGTCAGTCTCGATGTTGATGCCGTCGACCCGCGCGAGGCCCCCGGGGTCGGAACCCCGGTTCCCGGCGGTCTCAGTTACCGCGAGGCGCAGTTGGTGATGGAGATGGTCGCCGATTCCGGTCGCCTTGCCGCTCTCGATATTGTTGAAATCAACCCGATCCTCGATCACCGCAACCAGACCGCGCAACTGGCAGTCGCCCTGGCCGCTTCGCTGTTCGGCCAGCGGATCCTCTGACCCGGTGTCCGCTGTCTTCCCCTTCCCGTTTCAGATGCGGCAGACCTTGTGCCGCAGCTCGTCGATCAGCACCCGGTTGTTTTCCGAATAATCGACCGGCAGGTCGATCAGGTGTACGCCGCCGGCGGTGAAGCACTGTTCCAGCAGCGGAGCGAAATCTTCGGCTTTTTCCACCCGGTGACCGCCGATGCCGTAGCTGCGGGCGTGCAGAACGAAATCGGGGTTGCCGAACTGCAGGCCGAAATCCTCGAAGCCCATGGCGTACTGCTTCCAGCGGATCATGCCGTAGGAACCGTCGTTGAGAACCAGCACCACCAGGTTGAGCCCCAGGCGTCGTGCCGTTTCCAGTTCCTGGCTGTTCATCATCAGGCCGCCGTCGCCGCAGATCGCCATCACCCGGCGATCGGGATAGAGTCGCGCCACCTCCATCGCCGAGGGGAGCCCGGCGCCCATGGAGGCCAGGGCGTTGTCGAGCAGCACGGTGTTCGGCTCCAGGGCCGGGTAGTTGCGGGCGAACCAGATCTTGTAGACGCCGTTGTCGAGGGCGATGACACCGTTGTGGGGCATCACCCGGCGCACGTCGGCGACCAGGCGCTGCGGTTTGACCGGGAAGGAGGGATCGTCGGCCAGCTCCCGCAGGTGGATGTCGAGGCTCTCCTTGACCTGCCGAAAGGCGGACTGGTCCTTTTCCAGCCGGCCGACCTCGATGGTCATGCGGCTCATGCTGTCGGCGATGTCGCCGACCACGCTCAATTGCGGGAAATAGACATTGTCCACCGACGCGCTGCTGAAGTTGACGTGGATCACCTGCTTGCCGCCGTGTTCCATGAAGAAGGGCGGCTTCTCGACCACGTCGTGGCCGACATTGATCACCAGGTCGGCCCGTTCGATGGCGCAGTGGATATAGTCATTGTCGGACAGGGCGGCGGTGCCGAGGCACTGCGGGCTGTTCTCATCCACCACCCCCTTGCCCATCTGGGTGTTGAAGAAATAGATGCCGGTCTCCTCGACAAAACGGCGCAGGGCGCTGCGCACCCGGTTGCGGTTGGCGCCGGCGCCGATCAGCAGCAGCGGGTATTCGGCGGCGCGGATCATGTCGGCGGCCTGGACCACCAGCCGCTCGGCGGCACAGGGCCGGCGGTTGCGGGAAATCTGGAAGACCGGCGTTGTGGTCTTGTCGACCGGTTCGCGGGCGATATCCTCCGGCAGTTCCAGGTGAACCGCGCCGGGGCGTTCTTCCTGGGAGAGGCGGAAGGCTTCGCGCACGGTACTCGGGATCAGGGTGACGTTGACGATCTGGCGCGTGTACTTGGTCAGCGGGCGCATCATCTCCACCACGTCGACAATCTGGAACTGCCCCTGCTTGCTGGCCTTGATAGGTTTCTGTCCGGTGATCATCACCATCGGAAAAGCGCCCAGCTGCGCGTAGGCGGCGCCGGTGACCAGGTTGGTGGCACCGGGGCCGAGGGTCGCCAGGCAGACCCCGGGCTTGCCGGTCAGGCGGCCGTAGGTGGCCGCCATGAAAGCCGCACCCTGTTCGTGGCGGGTGAGGATCAGTTCGATGTGCGATTGGCGCAGGGCTTCGAGAAAGTCGAGATTCTCCTCGCCGGGAACCCCGTAGATAACCTCCACGCCCTCATTTTCCAGGGCCTTGACCAGTAGATCGGATGCGTTCATCGGTAGTGTCCTGTGTGCGGGATCGGGTTCAAAAAAGGGGCGGCGATGCATGGTTAAGAGCTGCCGTGACCAGGTGTCGGAGGTCACTGGAGCGCAAGCCTGCCAGGGTTCAGTTTAGCAGCTCTGGAACAGTTTGAAAGGGACGACAGGCTGTTTCCGTGCGCCCGCAAGTGGCCAATAAGGCGACGGCGCGGGCCGGGTTGTGCGGGCGCCCGGGAAAAAGTTGAAATTCTGCTTTGTCTGGAGTTCGTTTTGGGTTATGTATGCCCCTGCGGGAGGGGATGATACGTGACTATTTTTTTATCAGCCTGAGTCAGCGTGGAGTGTCTGGTTCAGGGCAAAGGAGCGACAGGACAGATGAGTACGGATTTTCTCCTGATCGGTGTAGGTATTCTCATTGTCATCGCGGCGATCGACCTGATGGTCGGGGTCAGCAACGACGCGGTCAATTTTCTCAACTCCCCGATCGGCTCACGGGTTGCGCCGCGGATGACCATCATCTTCGTGGCCAGCCTCGGCATCCTTGCCGGCGTGACCTTTTCCAGCGGCATGATGGAGGTTGCCCGCAAGGGCATCTTCCATCCCGAATTTTTTACCATGCCGGAGCTGCTGACCGTTTTTCTCGCCGTCATGATCAGTGATGTCATTCTGCTGGACCTGTTCAACACCTACGGTCTGCCGACCTCGACCACGGTGTCGGTGGTGTTCGAATTGCTCGGCGCCGCGGTGGCGGTCTCGGTGTGGAAGATTTTCGAAGCCGGCGACAGTCTCGCCAGCCTCGGCCAGTACATCAACTCGGCCAAGGCGATCGCCATTATTCTCGGCATCCTGCTGTCGGTGGTGGTTTCGTTTGTCTGCGGCACCATTGTCCAGTTTCTCACCCGACTGCTGTTCACCTTCGACTATCAGCGCCGGATCAAGCGTTACGGCGCGCTCTGGGGCGGTGTGGCGCTGACGTCGATCACCTATTTCATCCTTGTCAAGGGCGCCAAGGGCGCCTCGTTCATGACCAGCGACAATGTCGCCTGGATCAAGTCCCACACCCTGCTGATCATGTTCGGCATGTTTGTCGCTTCCGCCATCCTGCTGCAGTTGCTGCAGACGTTCAAGGTCAACATCTTCAAACCGATCATCCTGATCGGCACCTTTGCCCTGGCGATGGCCTTCGCCGCCAACGACCTGGTCAACTTCATCGGCGTGCCGATGGCCGGTCTGCACGCCTACAAGGCGGCCATGGCGTCCGCCGACCCGCTGCATGTCACCATGGGCGCGCTGGCGCATAAAATCCCCTCCGAAACCCTCTACCTGCTGATCGCCGGCGCGATCATGGTCGGCACCATCTACCTGTCGCGCAAGGCCCGCAGTGTCACCGAGACCACCATTCAGCTCAGTCAGCAGGACGAGGGGATCGAACGCTTTGAGTCGATCGGCCTGTCGCGCGCCATCGTGCGGCTGGTGCTGCACCTGTTCGACAGTGTTCGGGTCATCATCCCTGCCCGGCTGCGGCACTGGGTGGCCAACCGTTTCGATGCCGAGCAGGCGCCGCCGGTCGAGCTGCACGGCGGCCGACCGTCCTTCGACCTGATCCGCGCCTCGGTCAACCTGATGGTCGCCAGCGTGGTGATCTCCTATGCCACCGCCAACAAGCTGCCGTTGTCGACCACCTACGTCACCTTCATGGTCGCCATGGGAACCTCCTTCGCCGACCGCGCCTGGGGACGTGAGAGCGCCGTCTACCGTATCACCGGGGTGCTGACCGTGGTCGGCGGCTGGTTCATGACCGCCGTCATCGCCTTCACCTTCGCCTCCATTTTCGCCACCGTCATCTTCTTTGCCAAGGGGGCCGGCGTGCTGATGCTGGTGGTCCTGGCGGCGCTGATGATTTTCAATGCCCATCGCAAGCACCGGGCGATGACCGAAGAGGCGAAGAAGGAACATATCTTCAACCTCGAGTCGGTCGAGGATGCGTCCTCGGCTTTGGAGACGACCTTCGGGCACATGAGTTTTCTGCTGCGGGAGATCAGCGACTCCCTCGATGCCTGTCTGGCGGCTCTGTTTCGGGGGGATTTCGATACCATCGGTGTGCAGCGCAAGAAACTGAACCGTTTCCAGCAGTGGTCGGGCATTATCAGCGCCAACATTTTCAAGGCGATGCGGCTGCTCGATCAGAAGGGTATGGCCATCAGCCACAAGTATGCCCAGACCGTCCGCCGGTTGCAGAAGCTGACCGACGGTCACCGGGACATCGTCCTGCGGGCCTATACCCACGTCGGCAACCACCACAAGGGGCTGCTGCCGGAACAGGTCGAGGAACTGGAGCGGGTCCGCGCTCAGCTGCGGGATATCCTCCAGGAAGTGGCCGAACTGATCAGTCGCGGTCGGATTGCCGACCTCGCGCAGCTGACGGCGAAGGACCAGGCGCTGCGGTCGCTGGCCGCCGAGCTGAATGAAAAACAGGTCGGGCGGATCAAGGACAACAGTTCCAAGACCCGGCTCAGCATTCTCTATTACGGCATCATCGGCAACGCGATGATGATTTCGAAGCAGAACCTCGAACTGCTGGAGATTTTCAACCAGTCCTTTTCGGAAGTTGAAAAAGGCGATTCACCGGCATGACCGGCGCCTGTTGAGGCGCCGACCGCTGTCTGAACCCTGATGACGGAAGCGACCCCCATGGAATCGATCCGCCAGCTCTATCGCGTCGGCCTGGGCCCTTCGAGCAGTCACACCATGGGGCCGCGTTTTGCCGCCGAACTGTTTTTGCGGCGGCAACCCGACGCGGCCGCCTACCGGGTCACCCTGTTCGGCAGCCTGGCCGCCACCGGGCGCGGCCACCTCACCGACCGGGCGTTGCAGGATGCCTTCGCGCCGCGTGGGGTCGAGATCGTCTGGCGGCCTGAACAGGCGCTCCCGGAGCATCCCAACGGCATACGTTTCGAGGCCCTGACCACTGCCGGCGAGGTTTCCGCCGACTGGGAAGTCTGCAGTGTCGGCGGCGGGGCGCTGCGTGACGCCGCGGGACCGGTCGGGGAACCGGGGGCCGAGGTTTATTCGCTGAACCTCCTGGATGACATTCTGCGGCACTGTGAACGGCAGGGAGAATCTCTCGGCGATTACGTGCTGGCCCGTGAAGGTGCGGGGATCGAGGCCCACCTGGAAACCGTCTGGGCCGCGATGCGGGCCGCTATCGACCGGGGATTGCAGACCGAAGGGCCGCTGCCCGGCGGTCTCGGCCTGGCGCGCAAGGCACGTTCCTTCCACCGCAAGGCTTCATTGTTCGGCCCTCACCTGCAGCAGAGCGGCCTGCTCTGTGCCTATGCCTATGCGGTGGCGGAGGAAAACGCCGCCGGAGGCACCATCGTCACCGCGCCCACCTGCGGCTCCTGCGGGGTATTGCCGGCGGTGCTGCGCTATCTCGACGAAACTCTCGAATGCAGTCGGCAGGACATTCTCCGCGCCCTGGCGGTGGCCGGACTGATCGGCACCCTGGTCAAGCACAACGCCTCGATTTCCGGCGCCGAGGTCGGTTGCCAGGGGGAGATCGGCACCGCCTGCGCCATGGCCGCGGCGGCGGCGACCAAGCTGCACGGCGGCAGCCTGGCGCAGATCGAGTACGCCGCCGAGATGGGTCTCGAACATCACCTCGGCCTGACCTGCGATCCGGTCGGCGGTCTGGTGCAGATCCCCTGCATCGAGCGCAATGCCCACGCCGCCGCCCGCGCCCTCTTCTGCTGCCATTTCGCCCTGCTCTCCGACGGCCGCCACAAGGTTTCCTTCGATACCATCACCAAGGTAATGAAGGAGACCGGACAGGCGCTCCCCTCCCTCTACCGGGAAACCTCCGGCGGCGGCATCGCCCAGGCTTATGACGGGGAACGGAAGGATTGAGATCAGGTTGGATTGGCGAACTGGTGACGGGGCCCTCAGGGCGTCCCCGTCACGTCATCTCCGTCGCTTCAGGACAGGGGCCTGCCGAGCCCGGCGGCCCGCAGCACCTGCTCATCGAGCCCGCGGCCCGCGCAGCAGCCGGCGAGTTTGCCGTCAATGGCCACCGCCGGAACTGAGCGAACCCCGAGGCTTTGCGCGCGGGCGGTGGTCACCGGATCGTTCATGTCCAGCACGCTGATATCGCAGGACGGGCAGGCAAGGTTTCTGACCTGCTCTACGGCCTGCCGGCAGGTCGGACAGCCGGCACTGAAGACTTCAATTTTACGCTTGTTGGTCATGGTGATACTCCTTTTTGCGTGGTGGGTTTGCCTGCCTCGCCCTGAATGCAGGCCGGGCAGGTCCTGGCTTTTCAGGAGACTGTTGATGAAATGGTCTCCCCCCACTACCTAAATCGGCGTCAAGGCGCCATGAT
>NZ_NAAD01000027.1:0-22500 GCF_002093115.1 Geothermobacter hydrogeniphilus
AGGTTCGAGGTTCGAGGTTCGAGGTTCGAGGTTCGAGGTTCGAGGTTCGAGGTTCAAGGTTCAAGGTTCAAGGTTCAAGGTTCAAGGTTCAAGGTTTTAACCTTGCGCCTTGCGCCTCGGGCCTTGTGCCTGCCCCTTTTATCCCACCAGTCTGGAAAAGTGTCTCTTGGTGGAATCCTGCAGCTTGGCGGCGGCGCGGAAGGCTTCCTTGAGCAGGTCCTGTTCGTTCTTGCTAAGGGCGTAGGGATCGAGGTAGTGGGTCGGCTGTTCGCCCTTGTCGATCAGTTCGATTTCGTGCCGCAGGCGCAGGTAGGTGAAGGCTTCGAGGGCCGCCTTGATGTGTTCGGCGGTTTCCTGGTTGAAAACCTTGAGGCGCACCAGTTCTTCAAGGCGGTCGATGGTGGTGGTCGCGTCGAGGTGGTGTTCAAGCAGGAAGATGCGGATGCAGTCGACGATGAAGATACTGCCGGCCTGCTTGAGGGACAGCTGCCCCTTGTGTTTTTCGTCCCGTTCGACGGTGAAACGTCCGAGCAGACCGAGAGGGGGCTTGTGTTTGAAATCGAGATCCATCAGCTGCCAGAGGAAAATTTCATTTTTGCGGATCAGGTCATGGACGATTTTGCGCAGATCCTGGCAGAGAGCGGGGTCGCCGACCAGCGGCATGAAGTCGAAGAAGATGGTGGAATAGCGGACCTTCTGCGGTTCCGGCACCCGGATCCAGTCGGTGATGCGGGCCCGCCAGTCCTTGAGCCGGCCGCGCCACAGGGGATTGTTGACCATCACCTTGCCCTTACAGAGGGGGTAGCCGATGCGGGCGAAGGTCTCGACCAGTCGTTCGGCGAAGGGGATGAAAAAGGCGTCGATCTCCTCGGCTCGTTCGTCGGGGAAATCCTCGTAGATGAAGCCGTTGTCCTGGTCCGGGCCGAGCAGCATCTCCTTGCGACCGCCGCTGCCCATGATGATGAAGCAGAAACGGATGTCGGGCAGGACCAGCCCCTCCTGCTGAACCTGTTCCAGGACGATCTCGTAACCACGGCGCAGGATGCAGTGATGGATGTAGGAGAGAATCTCCATGGTTTCGAAGGGGGAGCGGGTTTCCCCCATCAGCGCCTTGGCGACCTTGACCACCTCGGCGCGGGTGGCGACCAGCTCCTCGATGGACTGCGCCTCCTTGACGCTGCCGACCAGCAGCATCGATTTCTGGCTGCGGTACTTCATCAGGTCGCGCAGGGAGACGATGCCGACCAGTTCCCCTCGATCGACGATCGGCATGTGCTTGATCCGGTGCCCCATCATGAAGGTGGTCGCTTCATACATGTAGGTTTCCGGGGTCATGGTGTGCGGGTTGGCGGTCATGATGTCGGCGGCTATGGCCTGCCGCGGGTCGATATCATCCCTCGCCAGGACTTTGGCGACCAGGTCGTGCTCGGTGATGATGCCCCGAGGGTGCCTGGTTTTTCCCGGGCAGACCAGTATCGCGCCGATGTTGTGCAGGGTCATGGTGCGGGCAATGTCATTGACCGGAGTCTCTGGCGAACAGGTCTTGACCGGTGAGGTCATGATCTCGGAGAGGCGCTTCTTGAACGGATATGCCTCCATCAGCGCCAGGGTGTTGCGGCTGTTTTCGCTGACCATGTCGGCGTAGAGGCTGCGCACCCGGGAAAAGATCGCCCTGGTGAAATACTCGGTGATTTCGGGGTGCCGCTTGCCGGCCTCGGCCAGCAGATGGTCGGGGATCAGATAGCATTCGGTCGGTTTGACGGTGCGGGCGCCGGCGGTATAGGCCTGGTTGGTGAAGACCGGGGTACCGCCGAAGAAGGAGCCTTCCTTGCGGTAGTCGACCACCATCTCGTCGCCACCGGGGGTGAGGGCGACGATTTCCACCAGGCCTTCCTTGATCACGTAGAGGTAGCCGGTCGGTTTGTCATGCTGGTTGAAAATGTGGGTCTGCGGCGGGTACTTCCTGATCACCGCGGCCTTGCTGAATTCTTCAAACACTTCCTCGGGCAGGTGGTTGAACGGCTCGGTGTCCCGCAGTTTTCTGATCAGACCCATGGCATGTCACCCTGTAGGAAGGTTGTAGCAGTGTAATGAAGGACTTATCGGTTTCGGAGCGTCATTTCATTAGTGTTGCTCTGTGAAAATATAGCACAACCGGTGGGATTTGCGGGGAAGAGGGGGATGGGGGATGGGAGATGGGCGCTGACACTGATGGGAGATGGGCGCTGACACTGATGGGAGATGGGCGCTGACGCTGATGGGAGATGGGCGCTGACGCTGATGGGAGATGGGCGCTGACACTGATGGGAGATGGGCGCTGACGCTGATGGGAGATGGGCGCTGACGCTGATGGGAGATGGGCGCTGACGCTGATGGGAGATGGGCGCTGACGCTGATGTTAAGCGTTAGATGTAAAAGCTTTTGCATCCCACATCTCACATCTCACATCTCACATCTCACATCAGCGAAGCGTCCATGACGCGGCCTTTTAAGATTTTTTCTTCTTGCCGAACTTGAACTGGTAGGGGTTGGCCTGGCGACTGATGATGAAATCGAGAAACACCTTGCCCCAGAGGGTGAGGCCGGCCATGGCGCTCCAGGTCTTGTAGGGGAGCAGGGCCGACAGGACGCCGATAATGGTGAACAGGGCGACGGCGCCGGCGACCAGGTTGACGGTGCCGGTATAGGGGGCCCACTTCTCCGGATCCTTCGGCGCCTCACCCCGCTTCAGGGCGACTTCACTGTAGTCGTGTTTCCTGAAAATGCGGTAGGCACGCCGCAGCCAGATGAAAGCCATGGGGAAGAGGGCGAGAAAGAGAATCCAGGTTATGGCGACGCTGATATCAAAAACCATCTTTTACTCCTGCATGAGCCGGCGTCACGGGCCGGGTGAAGCTGAGAAAAAAACCCCGCCAGCAACAACTGGCGGGGCTGAATGATAGAACAGATTTCAACGAAAGTACAACGTGATTTCCCGTTGCTCAGTGAGCGCCGGTCACTTCGCCCGAGCCCTTCGGAATCCGGACCTGCTCGACCATGTTGGCGATGTCTTCGGGAACCGGCTCGGTCATGTTCTTGACCGCGAAGGCAACCGCGAAGTTGACCAACGCGCCGATGGCGCCGAAGGCGTTCGGCTCAATGCCGAGGAAGAAGTTCGCCTTGCCGCCGAACAGGCCGAGGAAGGAGGTTCCCTTGATGAAGAAGATCCCCTTGTGGGCGAAGACGTAGAGCATGGTGATGCCGATACCGGCGAGCATGCCGGCGATGGCGCCCTGCTTGTTCATGGTCTTGGAGAAGATGCCCATCATCAGCGCCGGGAAGATCGAGCTGGCGGCCAGGCCGAAGGCGATGGCCACGGTGCCGGCGGCGAAGTCCGGGGGATTCAGGCCGAGGTAGCCGGCGACCAGGATCGAGCAGGCCATGGCGATTTTACCGGCCATCAGCTCACCCTTCTCGGAGAGGTCCGGCATGAACTTCTCTTTCAGCAGGTCATGCGAGATCGCCGAAGAGATGGCGAGCAGCAGACCGGCAGCGGTCGACAGCGCGGCGGCAAGACCACCGGCGGCAACCAGGGCGATGACCCAGTTGGGCAACAGGGCGATCTCGGGGTTGGCGAGAACCATGATGTCCTTGTTGACCGTCAGCTCGTTGCCTTTCCAGCCGGCGGCGGCGAACTTGGGATCCTTGGACTTGTCATTGTAGAGCTGGATACGGCCGTCGCCGTTTTTGTCGGTGAATTTCAGCAGACCGGTTTTTTCCCAACGCTTCATCCAGTCGGGACGCTCAGCGTACTTGATCTGGGCATCCGGGGCGGTGATGTTGTTGTCGGTCATGATTTTCGGGTTGATGGTGGTCAGCAGGTTGATCTTGGCCATCGCGGCAACCGCGGGAGCGGTGGTGTAGAGGATGGCGATGAAGACCAGGGCCCAACCGGCCGAAGCACGGGCGTCCTTAACCGTGGGGACGGTGAAGAAGCGCATGATAACGTGCGGCAGACCGGCGGTGCCGATCATCAGCGAAGCGGTGTAGACGAAGGTGTTCAGCATGCTGCCGCGCATGTGGGTGGTGTACTGGGCAAAACCGAGATCAACGGAGATCTGGTCAAGCTTGGCCAGCAGCGAGACGCTGGAGCCGGCAAGGTCGGAACCGAGGCCGAGCTGCGGCAGCGGATTGCCGGTCAGGTGCAGGGAGATGAAGACCGCCGGCACGGTGTAGGCCAGGATCAGCACGCAGTACTGGGCCACCTGGGTGTAGGTGATCCCCTTCATGCCGCCGAAAACGGCGTAGCAGAAGACGATCGCCATCCCGACGAAGATCCCGGTGGAGTTGGAGACCCCGAGGAAACGCGAGAAGGCAACGCCGACACCGGTCATCTGACCGATGATGTAGGTCAGGGAAGCCATCAGCAGGCAGAGAACCGCCACCGTGGAGGCACCCTGGGAATAGTAGCGGGTACCGAAGAACTGCGGAACGGTAAACTTGCCGAACTTGCGCAGGTAGGGGGCGAGCAGCATGGCAAGCAGAACATAGCCGCCGGTCCAGCCCATCAGGAACAGCGCGCCGCCATAACCGAAGGCGGCGATCAGGCCGGCCATCGAGATGAAGGATGCGGCCGACATCCAGTCAGCGCCGGTCGCCATACCGTTGAGAACCGGATGGACCGAGCCGCCGGCTGCGTAGAATTCTTTGGTGCTGCCCGCGCGGGCCCAGATGGCGATGCCGATATAAAGCGCGAAGGTCAGACCGACAATCAGATAAGTTAATCCTTGAAGACCCATGTCAGATATCCTCCTTAATCTTCGTGAACGTCAAATTTTTTGTCGATATTTCCCATCAATTTGGCGTAGATGAAGATGAGTGCGACAAAAACATACATGGAACCCTGTTGGGCAAACCAGAAGCCGAGCGGATATCCGCCAAGGTGAATGCTGTTCAGTGCCGGGGCCAGCAAAATGCCCAAGCCGTAGGAAACGATGAACCAGACGATCAGGACGTTCCTGATCAGGCCCAGGGTCGCTTTCCAATAACCTTCATGATCGTGTTGCATAGAATGCCTCCTCTCTCCTCTTGTAATACGTTTGTGTGATGAAACGTTGACGCGAAATGGGTGGTTCGGTGATCTCGAACAATCCCGTTGACCGAACAGCTCGTTTCGCAACCTCCTTTCAGCGTGAATACAACCCGAATGTCAGGGATGATCCCCTAAATATGATGTTTTCCCCTGCTTTTGGCAGGGGGGTGCTGCCTGGTTTTCGGTCCGTTGAGATAATGACCGACGTGTCCGAGCTTGTTGGAGATGACAACCCCGGTTTCGATCAGTTCCGGCAACAACCCCGCCGCAAGCTGATCCTGCGGAACGCGGAACTCCGGAACAATCATGCAGAGACCCCCGCAGAGCTTTCCGCCGTTGCCGAACAAAGGCACCGCCAGTGACGCGACCCCGTCTCCGAGGACACCACAGTCACGGCTCCAGCCCCGGACCTGCACCCTGGCAAGATCCTCTGTCAGGGTGCAACGGTTCGTCGCTTTTGCCGTGCCGTCGTCGAAAGCCAGGTGAATCTGCCCGGCGGCGGTTGCCGTCAGTGGATAACGGCGACCCATCAGGGAGACAATTTTTACCTGATGGGTGGTATCGACCATGTCAAAGAACAGAACGTCCGACCCTCGTCTGACCGTCAGGTAGACGGTCTCGTTGCAGTCGCGGACCAGTTTTTCCATTTCCGGTTTGGCTTTGCGCAACAAGCCCATGCGGGCCAGGAATTTCTGCGCGACTTCAAATGCCGACAGGCCGAGGCGATATTTGCTGGTGTTGTCTTCCCGTTCGACGTAGCCGCGATTTTCAAAGGTCGCCATAAGGCGAAAGACGCTGGTTTTGTTCATGCCCAGGCGTTGGCTGAGTCGCGAAATCCGAACCGCCTCTTCCTCGTCGCAAAGAGCCTCAAGGACATCCAATGCATTCTCTACGGACTGGATTGAGTACGAATCGCGCCCTCTCGCGGCCAATTGAACATCCTTTCGTTGGGCCGGTCGGCCGATTGAACCCTCTGGATCGTCGAATCGATGAAACAATTGCCGAAAACCTAATACGCCGTTTTATTTTTGTCAACTTCTTTTTTCTGTCAGGTTGAAGGCGGCCGGAGAAATCTTTAATTTCGGTGTGTTATGGTTTAAATATTGTTATGAAAATTGTCGTAATTTGTTTTCAATTTTGCCCATTTAGGCCCGGTCAGGGTCTTTTTTTCAGGGCGGATAAAAACGCTTTTACCTCGCATGGTATTTCTTTTGACAAATCGCTTTGAAAACGGGTTCACTGCCATGGCTCGTGGCTGGTCCGCAACGGGCAAAAATATTTCTTGATCAGATCAGGAAGGCTTGTTTTGTTTTTCAGAAACAAGTCTACAATTTTGTGACGTTGTTTCAACTGGTGAATCAATGAAAAGTGTTTTTCCGTTTTTCCACGTGTCGCAAGCTGTTTCGGAAAGGACGGGGAAGTGAGGTGTCGCAGATTTAAGTGACGGATTGAACACCTGTTTGATGGGCCGTCGGCCGTTCCGGTTCGTCAGGCGTTGCGGATGTGGATCATCACCTTTTCGGTCACTTTTTTCTCCCCTCTGTCGGGGCATGGCAGGCGCGTGGGTGCTCCGGAGGTCAGGAATTCAGGTAGCTGCCGAGAAAACCGAGTTTTGATGAAATGGTTTGTCCGGCTTCCCGCAAGGGGGGGAGAAAGTTGTCGCGCAGTCGTTGCTCGTCCAGGCGGAAATCGGGACCGAGGAAGGAAAGACTGGCCGGGACCGTTCCCTCGCCATTGAAGAGGGGGACTGACAGGCAGGCGATGCCCTCACCCAGCACATCGTGGCCGGACGCCCAGCCGCGGCGATGGATTTCGGCCAGTTCACGGCTGAGGGGCTGCTCGGTGGGGGAATGGGCAAGGATGACGCTACCGGCGGCGATTTCGGACAGTGGATATCGTTTGCCGACCAGCGAGATGATCTTGACCTGCTGTGGCGTGTCGACCATGTCCAGGAACAGCAGTTCATCATCGCGACGCAGGGCCAGGTAGACAGCTTCGTCGCATTCTCTCGCCAGTCGTTCCATAACCGGTCGCGCCTGGCGCAACATGGTCATGCGTGAAATCAGTTTCTGGCCGACTTCGTAGGCCGACAGCCCGAGGCGGTAACGTCCGGTCTGTTCTTCGCGTTCGACATAGCCGCGATTTTCAAAGGTTGCCAGCAGTCTGAAGACACTGGTCTTGTTCATGCCGAGTTTTTCGCTCAGCCTGGATATCTGTACGTCTCCGGGTTCGTCGCACAGTGCTTCCAGGACGGCCAGCGCGTTGTCCACCGAATGGATCGAGTAAGATTCCTTGTCGCGTGTGGGCAAAAGTCCCTCCGGGTTTGCGGCTGCTGCAGGTCAAGGGCATGGACGGGGAAATGCGATCCCGTCAATTACAGGATATGGATGAAATTAATACAGCGTTTTATTATTGTCAACAGCTGCCTGAATATTTCTTTCGGAAAAATGAAGAGGGATATGAAACCACGCGGTGACCGGTTTCAACGCGTTGAAGCGGGAGGGGATGAGGTCGCGGCGGAAAACCTCAAAAAGCACATTAATTACCTGAAGAGGAAGTCGTTTTCGGGTAAAAATTAAAAGCCGTTTTATCATTCAGCCGGTGGCGGCGGGCTGTTGCTGACGGGACGGTCTCTCTGCAGTTTCTCCACCAGCGGCCGGTCCGCTTCCAGGAAGTCATATTCCGGAAGTTGTTCCGCGGGCAACCAGCGGTGATCGGCGACCTGGAGATGGCGGAGGGCCCCGCCCCTGATCCGGCAACGATAGGCGAGGATCAGCACCGCTCCCCAGGGGTAGCGATGGTAAAGGGTTTCGACGATGTCTTCAGCGCTGATCTCGAGGTTGAGTTCTTCCCGCAGTTCACGCTCCAGGGCCTGACGCGGGGATTCTCCAGGTTCCATTTTTCCTCCCGGAAATTCCCATTTTCCGGCGTGTCGGGAGCCTTCCGGGCGCTGGGTGACCAGGATGAGACCGTCTTCTTCGATGATGGCCGCTGTGACCAGTAAAGGGGGCATGGTTGCTGTCCTCGTGGCTGTTGCTGGTTTGGTTTCGGTTTTTGTCATTGTCCTCGTCGGCTATAAAAATCGGTGCGCAGCGGCGGCCGAAAACAATCTGGCGCCTGGTCTCGCATGCTATATAGGCTGCGGGAGGGAGGGCTTTTTTGCTGACACCCCCGCGCCTCTGTGTTAAAAACGGTCGCCTGAGGCCGGGCGTGTGGCCGGTCGCATTAACTCGCAGCAGGGTCGAATCATGTTCAAGCTTTCCGACAAGGGTCGCGGCATCCGCGATATGTTCGATGCCATCGCCCCACGGTACGATCTTCTGAATCGTCTGCTTTCTGCCGGGGTGGACCGTCGCTGGCGGACCTTTGCCGTCAGTCGGCTGCGGATTCCCGCTGACGGCCGGGTGCTCGACGTGGCGACCGGCACCGGGGATGTCGCCCTCGAAATCGCCGCGCGAACCTCGTCATCGGTACGGATCGTCGGCTCGGACCTGACCCAGGGAATGCTGGTGGTCGGCCGCGACAAACTGGCCGCCACCCCCTACCGAGAGCGGATCAGCCTGGTGAACGCGCCCTGCGAGTCCCTGCCGCATCCCGACTGCAGTTTTGACGGCGTGACCATCGCCTTCGGCATCCGCAACGTGGTCGACCGCGACGCCGGGCTGCGTGAAATGTACCGGGTCCTCAAACCGGGCGGCCGGGTTGTCATCCTCGAATTCTCCACTCCGACCAATCCCCTGTTCCGGGTGATCTATCATTTCTATTTCCGCCGGATCCTGCCTCTGCTCGGCGGCCTGCTCTCCCGGCGCAGCGCCTACCGGTACCTTCCCGAATCAGTGATGGAATTTCCCGACCGGGAGAAATTCGGACAGATGATGGCCGAGGCCGGTTTTCGCAACCTGAGTCAGCATGATCTGACCGGGGGGATAGCCACGGTCCACGTCGGCGAAAAGTGAGCAGGGCTGATGAAAAACGCCCATCTGCGGCGTTGCCCTCATTCCTGCGTCAACAACGTACCTTCCGGTACGCCTTATTCCGCAGCACTGAGGGCGCCTTGCATCTGGACATTTTTGATCAGCCTCGGGCCGTTCGTTTTATCTGTCTGATCCGACAATTCTATTCCACGTCGACGCCGAGGACGTTTTTCATCTGCCGGAGGGCGAAGTCACCGTCGGCGGGGTCGAGGGGGGCAACGCAGTCGGTCGGCACCCGGACGTGAAATCCGCGCATCACCGCGTCGGCGGCGGTGTAGAGGATGCAGATGTTGGTCACGCAGCCGGTGAGAACCAGTTCCTCCACGTCGAGTTTCTGCAGCAGGGATTCCAGATCGGTGGCATGGAAGCCTGAGTAGCTGGTCTTGGCGACCACCGCTTCGCCGGTCTGCGGCGCCAGGTCGGCCACCACTTCGGCGCCGGGTGTGCCCCTGACCGCGTGGACCGGCCATCCCATGCGGGAGAACTCGCGATCATCCGCGGCATGAGCGTCGCAGATGTAGATCACCGGGAGGCCGTCCCGTCGGGCCGCGGCAATCCGCTGCCGCAGGGCCGGCAGGATCTCCCGGGCCCGGGGAACTTCCAGCGGCGCCCCGGCGAGAACAAAATCGTTGAGCATGTCGACAACCAGCAAAGCCTGACGCATGGCTTACCTCCCGTCTCCCCCTCATCTCCCATCTTACATCTTACTGCTTTGTCACTCCTTCGGATTCACCGACTGCGGCAGGATGACGTCTCCGGGATCGGTGATCACCTTGCCCGGCAGGGTCAGAACCCGTTTGAAAATGCCGAACACCTTGTTCGACAACGAGGTGATCGGAACGGGAACGACCTCGGGCTGATCGGCGCTGCCCTTGACGGTGAAATGGGCGGTAATCAGGGCCTTCTCCTTGCCGGTCAGTATCCAGCCGGCGATGGGGATCTTGGTGATGATCTTGTCCACCGTTTTCAACGGTTTGATGCCGAGGACGGCGTCGATACGGTTGTCGTTGAGGTCGTATTCGCCGACCATGGAGAGGTCCATCGCTTCGCTGTGAACCAGCAGGTCTTCGGTTTTGAGTAGTCCCCCGGCAAGGCTGAAGGTGGCGTCGATCTTCTTGAAGGGCATGCCCTCTTCCGCCATGTCGGGCAGGTGCAGGCTGAACAGCTGGGAGACATTGAGCAGCGAGAAGAGTTTGGAGAGAACCTTGAACCGCTTCAGGACACCGTCGTCGATTTCCAGGTTGATGCCTCCCCGGGAGGTTCTGATGAAATCGTTACCGGTCAGTCCTTCGAGGTAGAAATCGCCCCGCAGGGTGCCGGTGAGAATGCTGTCGCGTTGCAGCAGGTCACGGTGGATCCCCTGGGCGGGGAAGTTTTCGACATGGCCTGAAACGATCAGTCGGGATGTGTGGTCCGGGCCGGTCTTGACAATGACCTGGCCGCTGCCGAAGCCCTCTCCGGAATAGAACTGCAGCGGGGCGATGCTGAGCCGCCCCCGGCCGTCGCCGGTTATGGTGCCGGTGGCATTGATGAACCTGAGACGGCTCAGCTTGCCGGTCGCAACGCGGGCCTTGATGCTGATGGTCGGTTCCGGCGGCGGGGCGGTCATGGGTTTTTCCGCGGGGGCCTGTTTCGGGTTGCCGGGATGTTTCCAGAGGGCGATAACTTCGTCGATGTCGGCGTAGGCGGCATCGATCTGCAGGGCGATATGCGGCTGGTGCCAGCCCTGCATGGTTCCGGTGACGACACAGTCGGTGCCGCCGTCGAGCCTGACCTTGATCAGGTCGAAGTCAATGCCGCGGGCGGCAATGGTGATGCGGCCGTCGAGGTCACGCAGCTTCTGTTTTCTTGAAGGAAAGATCAACTCATGGGCGCCGACGCTTCTGGCCTGCAGGTGCAGTTGCAGCTCCGGCCTGGTGAAATCATTCAGTTGGAGCTGCAGGGTGACGGGCGATTGACCGAGGCGGGCGTTGAGCAGGACCGTCTTCATGCCCCGGCCGGTCAGCAGCAGGGTGCCGTTGATGCGCTGCAGGTCAGCCAGGCTGCGGGTCAGGTGAACACCGACATCATGCAGCTGCAGTCGTCCATTGATGGTGGGGACCGGCCCGGCTGCAGACCGCAGTTTCAGATCGAGGTCGAGGGTCCCCCGCGGTCGGTGCGGGGCCAGGTGGCGACTGCGTTTCAGTAGCTGCTGAAGATCGAGGCGGGTTCCCCGCAGGCGCAGTTTCCAGTCGCTGCCCGATCGCCAATGTCCTTCCGCTGTCAGACTCTCCCCGGCCAGGTCGAGCCGGCTGTCGGCAAGGTCCCAACTGTCTCCCTTTTTGCTCAATGTCGCCCGCAGGCGTCCGGCCTCCCCGGGATTCTTGCTGAACCAGCCGGGATAGTCCAGCCGCAGGGAGGTCAGGTCGCCGTCGAGGCCGATTGTCAGGTTTCCCGGTCGCCCCCTGCAGGACCAGCGCAGGGGGACCGTTCCCTGCAGGATGAGAGCGGTTTGCTTGTTGTCGGGCAGTAGTGACCGCAGTTGCTGCAGGGGCGGGGGCTGCAGGGTTCCCTGCAGCGCAAATCGCGGGGGCGTGTCAAGAGTGATGCTGCCGGTCAGGGTCTGGAGGCGGCCGGCCCACCTGGCCTGGAACGTCTTGGCGATAATGCGGCCGTCGATCAGCTGCAGTTGCCCCTGCCCCTGCTCCAGGGGCGGCAGACCGGAGAGCTTCCAGCTGAGCTGATCGAAGTCGGCGTCGATCCGCAGCTTGTTGAGCAGGTTGTTGTCGGTGAGTTGTGCCAGGGGAGTCGGCGGCAGGTCGATGGTGGCGCTGATCCGCCCCTTCTCGGTTTGTTCAAGCAGCCCGACCGGGAGCAATGGCTCCGGGGCCAGTTCCAGCCAGCTGTGCAGGGATGCTCGGGGGAGCTGGAAGTGGGCGGACAGGACTTGCCGGCGCAGTGCAATTTTTCCATCGAGCCGCAGATCGTTGTGTTTCAGGGTGATATCCCGCAATCGATCGGTTGCCGGGTCGTCTCGTTGCCAGGTGGCGGCCAGCTGCCATTGACCGACCGGCCGGGTCGGTCGGTCGCCGATGGTGTACCGGGCCTGGGGGGCGATCAGGGTGGATTGGATAGCGATTCCACCGACGGCGGAGCCTTTGAGCCGGGCGGAGAGGAACGCCTTCCCGGTGAGGCGCAGTTTTTTCATGCCCAGTCGCCTGGCGACAGCGTCCAGCGGCAGGTGTTTCAGCTGCAGTTCCAGATCAATCCGGTTGTGTGCGGTTTTGCCCCGCCAGGGAGAGGCGATCTCCCCGGTCATGGCCAGTTCCGACGCGTTGTCGTCGAGCTCCGTGATGCCCTGCAGGCTGATACCGAGACGCTGCCCGGGGCGATTCTCGATGCGCAGGTCGATGTCCCGGAGACTGAGTGTTTTTACGGCCGCGGTTTCGGGCAGGCGCACGCTGATTGCGCCAGACTGCATGCGGACCTTTCGCAGGCTGGTGGTCATGGAGCGGGGGCTGGAATTCTGCGCTGGCCGGTTGGGAGCGCGCGGTCGCGAGAGGTCGATCTGCAGGCGGGGATGATCGAGGATCAGCTGGCGCAGGATCAGTTCGCCGCGCAGCAGCGGCAGGATATCCACTTTCAGGTAAAGGTGGGCGGCCTTGAGACTGAAGTTGGAATCGGCGCTGGCGGGGATTTCCAGGTCGCGGCAGTCCACGGCCAGCCCGTTGCGCAGGGAATAGCCGATCCGGCCGAAGCTGACCGGTCGGCCGAGCAGCTCGCCGAGGCCGGTGGCGATTTCGGACCGGTAGCTGTTGAGGTCGATGTTGACCAGCACCAGGGCGCCGGCTGCACAGGTGAGCAGAAGCAGCAGGACAATAAGACGGGCAATGGATCGCGAGCGGGGCATCGGTTCCGGTGGTCTGCGCGTGGCGCGGGCTGGAGGTCAGTGGCAATTATAGCGTTTTACCGGGCGCAGACAATCGCAATCCATGCCCCGGTGAAATTTTCTCGTCTCCGGGGCGTTGATTGCGTTCATGGATTCGGGTTTTTTCACCCGCTGTCTTCCGGCCCGTCATTCAGGTTTACAGCTATCGGGCAGACTGTTACCATAGCGCGCTGTTTGTCATGTTCCGGCTGCCGGTGGCGGATCGCCTGCCTCCGGGACCGGTCCCTGCCGGAACCTGATCTGGTGCGGATGCGATGAAAATCAAGCGACTTGAAATTATCGGCTTCAAATCCTTCGTCGACAAGGTGGTGCTCGATTTCCAGCAGGGGGTGACCGGTGTGGTCGGTCCCAACGGCTGCGGCAAGAGCAATATCGTCGATGCCATCCGCTGGGTCATGGGTGAGCAGAACGCCCGCAGCCTGCGCGGCAAGTCGATGGAGGATGTCATTTTCGGCGGCAGCGAAACCCGCAAGCCGCACGGCATGGCCGAGGTGTCGCTGATTTTCGACAACGAGGACGGCCTGGCGCCGCCGGCCTTTGCCGAATATGCCGAAATCATGGTCACCCGCCGTCTTTACCGCAGCGGTGAAAGCGACTACCTGCTCAACAAGACTCCCTGCCGGCTGCTCGACATCGCCGAACTGTTCATGGATACCGGTGTCGGTCGCCGCGCCTACTCCATCATCGAACAGGGCAAGATCGGTTTTATCCTCAATGCCAAGCCGGAAGATCGTCGTTTTCTGATCGAGGAGGCCGCCGGCGTCACCAAGTTCAAGGCTCGCAAGAAGACCGCCACCCGCAAGATCGACGCGACCCGCCAGAACCTGCTGCGTCTCGGCGACATCATCTCCGAGGTCAACCGTCAGCTCGGCAGCCTCAAGCGACAGGCGCAGAAGGCCGAGCGTTACCGCCGGTACCGAGAAGAACTCAAGGGGATCGAGACCCGTTTCGCGCTGCGCCGTTATCGGCAGCTGCGTGGTGAGCTGGCTGCCGCCGGCGATGCCGAGCGGGAGCGCGGCCGGGTGCTGGAGGAGGTCAGCGGTCGGCTTGAGCAGCAGGAACTGAAGCTCGCCGACATGCGTCTGCAACAGGCCGGTGCTGAAAAGGAACTGGCCCGCGGACAGGAGCAGGTCTATCAGCTCAGCAGCCAGATTCAGGAAACCGAAGGGCGTATCAACTTCGCCCGACAGCAGCACGAGGCCCTCGCCCGACAACGGGAACGGCGTGACGGCGAGAGCGCCGGTGTCCGTCAGCGCCTTGAAGGGCTCGGTGAACAGGAAGCCGCGCTGGAGCGGGATGCGGCCGGTCTTGCCGGCGACCTCGCCGACGCCGAGCGGCGGCTGTCCGCGGCGACGACGGCAACTGAGGCCGGTGAGCAGGCCGAGCGGGTCGCGGCTTCGCGCCAGGAGGAGGTGCGACGGCTGCTTTTTTCGCTGATGGGGGAGTTGACCCGGCTGCAGAACCAGCAGGAGGATGCCCGTCGTCGGCTCGATCTGCAGCAGGAACGGACCTCGCGCAATCGTCGCGAGGCGACCGATCTGCAGGAGCAGCTGCAGAATGTGCGTCAGGAGGCGCGGGCGCGGGCCGACGCCCTGGCCGCGGCCCGGCAGCAGCACGCCGCCCTGCGGGCAGAGCAGGAACAGGCCCAGGCCGAATTGGTTGAACAGCGCGGGCGCCAGCAGGACAATGAACGTGAACTGCTCGCGGCGCGCGACCGGCTCAACCGGGACCGGTCGCGGCTGGAATCGCTGCGCCAGCTGGAGCGCAGTCTCGAAGGTTGCGCCGGCGGGGTTCGGACCCTGCTGCGGGATGACGCCTTCGCCGACCGTTTCGCCGGCCTGGTGGCCGATCACCTGCAGGTCCCGACCGACTGCGAGGTGGCCGTCGAGGCGGTGCTCGGCGAACGGTTGCAGAGCCTGGTCAGCTCGAGCGTTGACACCGTTGTCGAGGCACTGGCATTGCTGGGGGAGAAGGGCGGCCGGGCCACCTTTCTGCTCACCGACAGTCCACAGCCGGAGGCGCCGCGTTTCGGAGAAGGCCGGCACCTCGCCGACCTGGCCAGGGCCCAGACCTCGTTTGGTGCATCTCTGCTCGGTCTGCTCAAGGGGGTCTACCTGGTTGATCGGGTCCGCCCCTGGCTGCGGGCGGAACTCCCTTTCGGCCTGGTTCTGGTCGACGCCCGCGGAGAAATGCTGACCAGCCGCGGCGAATGGAGCGGCGGGTCGAGTCAGGTGCTGGGCGGCGGCCTGTTGCAGCAGAAGCGGGAAATCAAGGAACTGGAACAACAGGTTGCGGTTGCCGAACAGTCCGTTGAGGCCCTGCAGCAGCAGCGTCAGCAGTTGCAGCAGACGGTGATCGATCTCGATGAGCGGGTCCGTGAACTCGGTTCCGCCGTTCATCGTCAGGAACTGCAGGTGGTTGACGGTGACCAGGAACTCGATCGTTACCGTCGCGAGGAAGCCCGTCTGCTGGAACGGGTCGAGGTGCTCAGCCTCGAAGAGGACCAGTTGCACGAGGAGCAGGAGCGGCTGCAGGGGATGCTGGCTGAAGCCGAGGACGGCCTGCGGGACAAGGAAAGCGGTCGCCGGGGGTTGGAGGACGAGCTGGAGTTGCTGCAGGAACAGCTGCAGGTTCTGCGGCGGGACCTGGCCGAGGCGCGCGAGCAGCTGACCTCGGTGCGGGTGGAAGTCGCCAGTCTGCGTGAGCGCGAGGAGGCCGGCCGCCGCAGTCGGGCCGGGCTTGAAGATCTCCGCAGCGAATTGCAGGGACGGCTGGCGCTGCTGGCCGCCCAGCAGCAGGAAGCCGAAGAGGAACAGCGCAAACTGAGCGGCGAGATGGAAGATCTGCAGCGGCGGCTGGAGGTTTTGTTTGAACGCCGTGAAGAAGAAAAACGCAAGGCCGATCTGTTGCGGGACCGGTTCGAGGAGTTTGTTCAGGGGATCGCCCTGGAGGAGGAGGCGACCCGGGAATTGCGCCGTCAGGCCGACAGCTTGCGGGAGGCGGTCGGCGGTCTGCAGATGGAGCTGCGGGAGAAGGAACTGGCGCTGGACCATCTGCGGCAATCCTTCCTTGAACGTTACCGGCTCGATCTCGCCGATCAGCTGGAAGTCGAGGATGAGCCGGAAGTTGACCAGGCGGCGGCCGAGCGGCGGATGGAGGAATTGAAACGGTTGATTGACGGCATCGGCGAGGTTAATCTGACCGCCATCGAGGAATTCCAGGAACTGGAAGAGCGTTTCAATTTTCTGCGCGAGCAGGAGGAGGATCTGCGACGGTCCATGCACGGCCTGCAGGCGGCGATCGCCAAGATCAACCGCACGACCCGCAAACGCTTCAAGGAGACCTTCGAACAGGTCAACATCAAGTTTCAGCAGATTTTTCCGCGGCTGTTTCATGGCGGGCGCGCCGAATTGCAGTTGACCGACAGTGACGACCTGCTCGAGACCGGCATCGATATCATTGCCCAGCCGCCGGGCAAGAAGCTGCAGGGGATCAACCTGCTCTCCGGAGGTGAAAAGGCCCTGACCGCGGTGGCGTTGATCTTCGCCATCTTCCAGATCAAGCCTTCTCCCTTCTGCCTGCTCGATGAGGTTGACGCGCCGCTGGACGAGGCCAATATCGGTCGTTTCAACGAAATGGTCAGGGAGATGTCGGAAATTTCGCAGTTCATTATCATCACCCACAACAAGCGGACCATGGAGATGGCGGACACGCTCTACGGCGTCACGATGCAGGAGCCGGGTGTCTCGCGGCTGGTTTCGGTAAAAATCAATGAGTTTCAAGAGTCCGGCGCCCGACGCCCGGCGCCTGTTGCCTGAGGTTTCGTTCATGCCCTTCAAAAAAATGCTTGGCACCATGCTGGAGCGGATCCCCGGATCTCTCGGGGCGATTATTGTCGACTGGGAAGGTGAATCGGTGGACCAGGCCGGGCGGCTCGATGCCTTCGAGCTGAAGGTGATCGGGGCGCATAAAGGCCTGATTCTCGACAACCTGCGACAGGCGGTTGCCCGGGCCGAGGGGAACGACCTGGAAGAGATTATTATTACCACGGCGCAGCGGCAGACCATCATCATGCCGGCCACCCGGGACTATTTCCTGGTTGTCGCTCTCGAACGCAAGGACGTCATGGGGCGGGCCCTGTTCGAGGCGCGGCGCTGTCTGGAGCAACTGAAAGAGGAGATTGCCTGAGCGCAACACGTGATTCAAAATGGATTATTTTGCTCAATTGATCAACTGGCTGCAGCCCCTGACTGACCTGCTGGGCAGACTGGGGATTGCGGAACAACAACGGCAGAGCTATGCCCTCGGCATCCTGTTTCTGCTGGTGACCCTGCTGGTGCTGTTGCTGATCGTCCTGTTGCTGCGGCGGCCGGCGCGACCGAAAGCCGAACGACCGCAGGACGAAACGATCTCTGAGTCGACCGATGAGGCGCCGGCCGCTGAAGAGGCAGTCGCTGAAGAGGCAGCGGATGGCGCGGTTGAGGAACCGTCGCGACCCGCGGCAGCCGGAGAACCCGTCGCGGCCGAGACGGAGGAGCCTGAACCGGTCAGTCTGCTGCAGCGGATGCGCCAGGGGCTGGCCAAGACCCAGGCCGGGCTGGTCGGGCGGATCGACAGTCTGCTCAGTGGCCGCGCCAGGGTCGATGATGACCTGCTGGAAGAACTGGAAGAGGTGTTGATTACCGCCGATCTCGGCATGCAGACCACCCGCCAGCTGGTGGACGCTGTCGAGGAGCGTCTCGGGCGCAGCGAGGCGGCCGACCCGCAGTTGGTGCGCCAGGTTCTGAAGCAGGAGATGATTTCCCGGCTGGCCGCGGTTGACAGTCCTCTCGACCTGGAGCAGGCCCGTCCGATGGTGATCATGGTGGTCGGCGTCAACGGTGTCGGCAAGACCACCACCATCGGCAAGCTGGCCCGGCTCTGGACGTCCCGGGGGAAGAAGGTGGTGCTGGGTGCCGGCGACACGTTCCGGGCCGCGGCCGCCGAGCAGCTGGCCATCTGGGGAGAGCGGGCCGGAGTGGATGTCATCCGCCATGCCGAGGGCGCCGATCCCGGCGCGGTGGCCTTCGATGCCGCCCGGGCCGCGGTGGCACGCAAGGCCGACATTCTGCTGCTTGATACCGCCGGCCGGTTGCACACCAAGGCCAACCTGATGGAGGAATTGAAAAAAATCCGCCGGATCCTTGAACGCGAGATTCCGGGCGCGCCGCATGAGACGCTGCTGGTGCTCGATGCCACCACCGGGCAGAACGCTTTGATTCAGGCCCGCCTGTTCAAGGAGGCGGTCGAGGTGAATGGCCTGGTGCTGACCAAGCTCGATGGTACCGCCCGCGGCGGGATCATCGTCGCTATCGCCAATGACCTGGGACTGCCGGTACGTTTTGTCGGCATCGGTGAGGGGGCCGATGACCTGCGGCCCTTTGATCCGGAGATGTTCGTTCGTGCCCTGTTCGAATGAATCCTGAAACCACCGGCAATTTAGGCATTCGGCTGTCGTCACGGATGAATCTGCCGCGTCGTCTTCACCGCTTCGGTGCTCAACATAGTTCGGCTACGTTTCCGCCCGAATCGGTACGGCGCCTGGCATTTTCACCCGTCCCGTCACCCTCGGTCCGCAAAACAGCCGGTGGATTTGGGATGAATGTAGTTGACTTGACTGCTGGAGTTACCTAAACTTTTCGCAATGGCGGGTGGCCGGACCGGCCGATTCGCCCTGAAACGGAGTGGACGGCGTGGATCTGATCGATCTTCTGGAACAAAAGCTGGATCGGTTGCTCGAACGTTACCACGAGTTGCAGTCCGAAGCTGACGCCCTGCGCGCGGAAAACGCGCGGCTTGCTGAAGATCGACGGCAGACAGTTGCCGAAATCGACCGGATCGTCGCCAAACTGGACAAGGTGTGAGGTCGCCCGCGGTGAAACGTGCCACGCAGGTCACTATTCTCGGTCAGCCCTACACGGTGCGCAGCGATTCGACGCCGGAGCAGATTGCCAGGGTCGCCGACTTTGTCAATGAGCAGTTGACCGCTGTCGCCCAGGCGGCGCCGACCGCTGACACCCGGCACATTACCGTGCTGACCCTGCTCAATATCGCCGGCTCCTACCTGGAACTGCAGGCGGAGCAGGGCGGCGCCGACCAGCGCCGGCTGCAGGATCTGATTGAGCGGATTGATCGGGCCGAAGCCCGTTGAGCATGTACGTACTCTCCATGGGGAGTTTCAAGATAGATTGGATCAGACAGGTTCGTGCCCCGGGACGGACCGGGTGGACCATGGCCGGCAGCAGCCGGATGCGTGGTCGGCCCGTGACTCTCCCGCCTCGGCACTTTCCCGCTTATAAGGTAATCAGTTCAAAGGTGTCCCGTTGCGCAACATGATGCAGACATTCACGCTTGATTCCGGGCCGGTGCCGTCCTCTTTCGGATATCGCCACTGCCTGTCCGGGTTGCCGATCGGGGTTCTGTTCGACTGACGCGCCCGCCTGCCGGGTGTGCCTTGTTCCATTCTCATTCTTCCTGCCCATGGAGATCACCGGTTACGGGGATCTCTGCCATGCCTAAAGATGCCATCCGTTCCCGCAGCCTGGATCGACGTCGGATGCTGGCTCCCGAGAGTCATCATGCCCTGAGCCTGGCCGCCCAGCGGCAGCTTCTGGCCACGCCCGAATTCGTCGCGGCTGCCGTTGTCGGGCTCTACAGTCCGGTTCGCGGCGAGGTGGATACCGCCCTGCTGCAGCAGCAGCTGTCGGAGACCGGTCGCATCCCGGTTTATCCGCGCGTCGTCGGTGACGGGATGGAGTTTGTCCGGCTGTCTCCGGAGGCTCCCCTGGTTCCCGGCCGGTTCGGGATCCTGGAGCCGTCCGGTTCGGAGCGGCTGCCGCCGGCCGCCATTGACCTGCTGGTGATCCCGGGGGTCGCTTTTGACCGTCGCGGACATCGTCTCGGTTATGGCCGGGGATATTATGACCGGGCATTGCAGGATGAAGACTGCCGGCCGTTGCTGGCGGGTCTGGCATTCGCGTTTCAGCTGGTCGACCGACTTCCGGCTCAGCCGCACGACGTCCAGCTGCAGATGCTGGCGACCGATGCCGGTCTGCACCGGTTTTGAACCGTCGGGATTTTCGGAGGGGGCAGGCCCTGGTCGGCGGGGGTGTCGTCGATAAGGGGCCCGTCCTGGATTACAGTTGAGGATTTACTGATCCGGGTTCGAGACAACCAACAACCATTCAGCAATGGAGGATATGGTTTTGAAAATAGAACTGATGATGTTTCTGATCGGCGGCGGGGCTCTCGTTGCCGGCGTCGTTGTCGGCATGCTGCTGCGCCAGCAGATATCGAAGTCGCGTCACGCCGCGGCCCGGCGGGATGCCGCCCAGATTGTCGAAGATGGCCGCAAGGAAGCCGAGGCGATTCGCAAGGAGGCGGTGCTGCAGGCCAAGGATACGGTGCTGCAGGCCAAGGCCGAGTGGGAAGCCGAACTTCGGGAGTTGCGCCGGGAAATCCAGGGGCAGGAAAAGCGCCTGCAGCAGCGCGAAGAGAACCTCGATCGCAAAACTACCCAGCTGGAAACGCGGATGGAAGAGCTTGAGAAGCGGGACCGGAACCTGCAGCAGCGGCAGGTTCAACTGCAGCAGGGGGAACAGGAGCTGGAAGGCAGGCGCGCCGAGCAGGCGCGGTTGCTGGAGCAGATTTCCGGGATGAGCCGGGAAGAGGCCAAGCAGCAGCTGATCAGGGCGATGGAGAGTGAGGCGCGTCATGATGCCGCCAAGAGCATCAAGCAGATCGAGGATGAGGCGCGCGAGTCGGCCGACAAGAAGGCCAAGGAGATTCTCGCCCTGGCGATTCAGCGCTACGCCGGTGATTTCGTCGCCGAGAAGACGGTCAGCGTGGTGCCCCTGCCGGCCGATGAGATGAAGGGCCGCATCATCGGTCGCGAGGGGCGGAATATCCGCGCCATCGAGGCGGCGACCGGTATTGACCTGATCATCGACGACACCCCGGAGGCGGTGATTATCTCCGGTTTCAACCCGGTACGGCGGGAGGTGGCGCGACTCTCTCTCGAAAGACTGATCCAGGACGGCCGCATCCATCCTTCGCGTATCGAGGAGGTGGTGAAAAAGGCCGAAGAGGAGGTTGAGCAGGCGATCCGCGAGGCCGGCGAGCAGGCAACCTTCGACGTCGGCGTGCACGGTATCCATCCCGAGATTATCAAGTTGCTCGGCCGGTTGCGTTACCGGACGTCCTATGGCCAGAACGTGCTGCAGCATTCGATCGAGGTCGCTTTTCTCTGCGGCATCATGGCGTCGGAACTGGGTATGAATGTCAAGCAGGCCAAGCGGGCCGGGCTGCTGCACGATATCGGTAAGGCGGTCGATCACGAGATCGAGGGGTCGCATGCGGTGATCGGCGCCGATCTGGCACGCAAATATGGTGAGTCGCCGAAAATCGTGCATGCCCTGGCGGCCCATCACGAGGACGAGAAACCGGAAACGGTGCTGGCGATTCTCACCCAGGCGGCCGACGCTCTCTCCGGCGCCCGGCCCGGTGCCCGGCGTGAAATGCTCGAAACCTACGTCAAGCGACTGCAGGATCTGGAGCGCATCGGCACCAGTTTTCCGGGCTGCAACAGTTGTTATGCCATCCAGGCCGGTCGCGAAATCCGGGTCATGGTCTCCAGTGATGATGTCTCCGATGCCCAGTCGCTGATCTTGGCCAAGGACATCGCCAAGAAGATCGAGAGTGAGATGACCTATCCCGGGCAGATCAAGGTCAATGTCATCCGTGAGACCCGCGCGGTCGAGTACGCCCGCTAGGGGGCGCTGAATTGTGCTGAATCTGCTCTTTGTCGGTGATGTGGTCGGCCGTCCCGGCCGGCGCGCCCTGCAGCGTCTGCTGCCCCGCCTGATCGATCGCCATCAGGTTGACCTGGTGGTGGCCAACGGTGAGAATGCCGCGGCCGGCTTCGGTCTGACCCGTGACACCATGAATGAACTGCTGGATGCCGGGGTCGATGTCCTGACCACCGGCAACCATGTCTGGGACAAACGGGAAATCTGTGGACAGATCGACGATTTTCCCCGGGTGCTGAGGCCGCTCAACTACCCGGACGGGACTCCGGGGCGAGGCTCAGGGGTCTTTCAGACCAGCGCCGGATACAAGGTCGGTGTTTTGAACCTTGAGGGACGGATTTTCATGAGCGCTCTCGACTGCCCGTTTCGGGCGGCCGACGCGGCTATTGCAGAGCTGCGTCGCGAAACCCCGGTGATCCTTGTCGATATCCACGCCGAGGCAACCAGTGAGAAGGTCGCCATGGGGCACTACCTCGACGGCCGGGTCTCTCTGGTGGTGGGGACCCATACCCATGTCCCGACGGCGGACGCGATGATCCTGCCGGGAGGGACGGCCTACCAGACCGACGCCGGCATGACCGGGAGTCGTGATTCGGTCATCGGGGTGCGCAAGGAACTGGTGATCGAGAAGTTTCTTACCCAGATGCCGGTGCGTTTCGACGTGGCGAAGAAGGACCCCTG
>NZ_NAAD01000028.1 GCF_002093115.1 Geothermobacter hydrogeniphilus
GCGAAGACTGAAACCACAGGTGTAGCGGCAGCTACATCGAGGATTGAAGGCTGAGCGTAACGCAGCAGATGTGCGCGTATCGGCCGCCCCCAGCACTACCGTTGAAGGAAACGGGGTGCCCAGGGGAGCCTGACCAAAGGACGGGGCCTTAAGCGCTCCCCCCAACACCACCGTTTCGAGGCGGTCGAGACGTGTGCAGATGCAAGGCGTCTCGCGGGCCGAGGAATGAGGCGTAGCGGCAGCTACGTCGGAATGACGAGGCACGCGAGCAACGCCGCAGATGCGCGCGTATCGGCCGCCCTACTTAATTGGAACCACCAGGATGGGGCGTGTCGACTTCCTCAACACCTTCTCCGCGACACTGCCGAGAAAGGTATGTGACACCAGACCCTTGCCGTGCGTGCCGCAGATGATCAGATCGGGGTCGAGCCGGTCGGCGACCGAGAGGATGGTCGCCGCCGGTCGTCCGTAATGGACCTCGATACCGGCGATCCGCTGCAGATCCTCGGGATGATCCTGCAACTCGTCAGCGGCGAATTTCTCCAGCCGCTGGCGGATGGTCTCGATCAGCGTTTCGCGATTGGTCTGCTCCAGCTTCACGAAGACCTCCTCCCCCATCACCGCCGCGACATAGCTCTCCATCGCCGGATCCATGGCCGGCATGACGTGCAGGATATGGATGACGGCATCGTAGCGGCGCGCCAGGCTCACGGCATGGCGAAAAGCGTGGGCCGAGTTGTCCGACAGGTCAGTCGCATACAGCAGGGTGTGATAACCGGGAATCATCAGACTCTCCTTTCAGGCCACGACCGCAGACCGCCGCTGACGCAATTTCTGCCAGGCGATGACCAGGCCGAGGACGATCAATCCGGGAATATAGGCGATGTAGTGGTTTTCGATACCGAACAGCTCACCGAAAAAGTCAGGCCGGAACATCATCGCCGCGACCAGCAGCAGCAGCGGCACATCCCACCAGCGATTGCGCCAGGCGAACCAGCCCTGGGTCGCACCGGCAAAAGCGAAGGCTCCCAGGCAGGTCATGATGAAAATCAGGATCGCCAGCCCCCAGCTGTTGATGTTCCACAGCAGCAGATCATGATTGAAAATGAACATGAACGGCAGGATCGCGGTACGGATATCGTACATAAAACCCTGCAACCCGGTCGGAATCGGTTCTGAATGGGCGATGGCGCTCGCGGCGTAGGCCGCCAGCCCGACCGGGGGGGTATCGTCCGCCAGAATACCGAAATAGAAGCAGAACAGGTGCGCCGCGATCAACGGCACGAAAAACCCCTGGTCGGCGGCAATGGTGACAATGACCGGAGCGGTGAGGCTGGCCATCACGATGTAGGTGGCGGTGGTCGGCAGCCCCATGCCGAGCAGCAGACTGGCAAAAGCAGTGATGCCGAGCATGGCGTAAATGTTGCCGCGGCTCAGGGTGTCGATAACATCGGTGATCAATCCCCCCAGGCCCATGGTCACCACGCCGACGATAATCCCGGCCGCCGCCGTCGCCACCGCCACGCTGACCATGTTGCGCGCCCCGGCCACCAACCCCTGGTAGATCTCCGACAACCCCCGCCGGACTCCTTCGGCGACCGTCCCTTCACCGCGCATCCTGGCCCGCGCCGCATGCTGGAAGAGCATGATCAGCATCAGCACCATGGTCGCGCGAAAAGCCGCCAGATCGGGGGAATGGCGGGGAATGATCAGCTCGTAAAGCAGCACCAGCAGCGGCACCAGGTAATGCAGGCCGCCCACCAGGGTGTGGAAGAAACGGGGCAGATCGGCCTTCGGCAGGCCGCGCAGACCGAGCTTGTTGGCCTCGATATGGGTCAGAAAGAAGAGGGTTGCGTAAGAGGCGAAAGCCGGTATCGCCGCTGCCTTGCAGACTTCGAGATAAGGGATATTGACATACTCGGCGATGATGAAGGCCGCCGCCCCCATGATCGGCGGCATGATCTGTCCGTCGGTACTCGCCGCGACCTCGATGGCCGCCGCTTTCTTTGCCGGATAACCGACCTTCTTCATCAGCGGGATGGTAAAGGTTCCGGTGGTGACCACGTTGGCGATCGAAGACCCGGACACCAGCCCGGTCAACCCGGAACTCATCACCGCCGCCTTGGCCGGTCCGCCCTTGTAACGACCCAGCAGGCTCATCGCCAGGTCGATGAAGAACTTACCGCCGCCGGCCTTCTCCAGCATCGCCCCGAAGAGGACGAAAAGAAAAACAATGCGGGCCGAAACATCGAGCGGAATACCGTAAATTCCCTCGGTAGTCAGGGATATCTGGGTGATGTAGCGATTGATGCTGACCCCCTTGAAGGACAGGAAATCAGGCATATAGGGGCCGAAGAACGCATAGAGAGAAAAGAAAATGGCGATGATCGGCAAAGCGGGGCCGATGGTGCGCCGCGTCGCTTCAAGCAGAAACAGCACCAGCAGGATGCCGAACAGCAGGTCACGCGGAATCGGTGCCCCGATGCGGGTTGCCAGGTCTTCATAATCGACGGCGATGTAAAGGGCCGCGGCGACGGCCAGCAGAGCCAGAACAAGATCGGCCCAGGGGATTTTCTGTTTTTCCCCCAACCAGCGCAGACCGGGAATCGTTACCGGGCGCCTGAGGGTCGGATAGGCCATGAAGACGATGGCGAAAGCGAAAGCGAGATGAATCGCCCGGGTATAGGTGGAATCGATCAGCAGCCAGCTGGCCAGGGAGAGTTGAAACAGCGACCAGCAGAGGGCGACCGCCGGCAGCAGATAACGTGTCCAGTCACGCGGCCGGCGCAGACCATACTCCTCTTCCTCCAGCAAACGACGGGCTTCATCACTGCCCGTTGATTCCGGTTGCGGCATCGGTTCGGACATTGCAGCCTCCACTGGGTCCGGAATGACTGAACCCCGAGAAAACGAAGCGGCAGGAGCCGGCCGGCTCCTGCCGAAAAGTGACCTGACCGAAGCAGGCGTCTATTTGAGCAGACCGGCCTCCTTGTAATATCTCAACGCTCCCGGATGAATCGGCGCCGAGAGCCCCTGCAACATGCTTTCCTTGGTCAGGACCGCGTAGGCGGGGTGCAGTTTCTTGAATTCCTCGAAGTTCTCGAACACTTCTTTGGTGATGGCATAGACCACGTCATCAGGCACGTCGGCGCTGGTACAGAGAGTCGCTTTGACACCGAAGGTAGGAACATTTTCCTTGTTCGTCACCCCGGGATACTGATCGACCGGGATGAAGGAGGACGCATAATAGGGGAACTGGGCTACCAACTTGTCGACAATCGGCTTCGGCACCTCGACGAAGTTGACCTTGCGGGCGCCGGCAACGGCTTCCTTGACCGAACCATTGGGATGGCCGACGGTGTAGAAGAAGGCATCGATACGACCATCCTGCAGCATGCCGGCCGACTCGGCGGCCTTGAGTCCCTCGGCCTTCAGGTCCTTCTTGTAATCGATGCCGGCGGCAGTCAGGGCATCGATGGCGTTGCCGCGCTGGCCGGAGCCGGGGTTGCCGATATTGACCACTTTGCCGCGCAGGTCATTGATGGTCCTGATGTGCTTGTCGGCGGCGGCGACAATGGTCACCGACTCGGGATGGATGGAAAAGACCGCCCGCAGCTTCTTGAACGGTTTGCCTTCCCAGTCGGCGGTGCCGTTGTAGGCCTGGTACTGACGGTCGGACTGGACAATGCCGAACTCGAGGTCGCCGCTCTTGATGGCGTTGATGTTGAAGACCGAACCACCGGTCGATTCGACGGTGGCCCGCAGGTTGTAGAGCTTGCGCTTCTTGTTGACCATCTTGGCGATGGCGCCGCCGGTCGGATAATAGACACCGGTGACCCCCCCGGTGCCGATGGTGACGTAACGCACCCTGGCCGCCGACGACGTCAGCGGGATAAAGCTGAGAGTCACCAGCAGAGACAGACAGGCAATCCAGAAACGTTTCATTGTTCGCACCTCCTTTTTGGCGGTTAGACAACCATGAAATCCTGCAGCGGACAAATCAGGCATAGAGCTGAAATCACACAGATTTCAACTATATCAGGGGTCATCCTGCTTGCAACACGACCAGCATCAGAAAGAATTCAACCGCCGGATAAAGGCCTTGAGCAGACCGAAATTGCGATTGTTGAATTCAAAAGCCAGGCGCGGCAGAGACAGCAGGTCGGGCTGGTCCTGTTCCTTGGCAAGCGGTCCGGTGAGGCGGAAATGACTTCCCGGAGCAAGAATCTGGTGAAATTCATCCGTCAAAATCCGCAGATGATCGGTATCAAGCGGCTTGTTGAGGCGAATCACCAGAATCTTGCCGACAAAACGCATCGAATGGTAGACGCGATAGAACTCATCGATGTATGCCACCGCCTCGGCTGGATCACGGGTGATGGAAAACAGGCTGAAATCCTCTCCCGAAATCAGCCCCTTCTTGAGCAGGGTATCGCGGGTGAACTGGAACCACTGCTCCCAGTAGTCCCCCTGGTCATCATCGATCATCACCAGCGGGATCGGCGGGTTCTTGCCGGTCTGGATCAGGGTCATGATCTCCATCGCCTCGTCCATGGTGCCGAATCCGCCGGGGAAGAGTGCCACGGCATGCGCTTCCTTGAGAAACGCGACCTTGCGGTTGAAGAAGTACTTGTAGACGATGACCCGGTCGTTGTTGTTACCCATGACCGGGTTGGTCTCCTGCTCGAAGGGAAGACGGATATTGACCGCGAACGAGTTGTCGGCCCCCGCCCCTTCGTTGCCGGCCTGCATGATGCCGCCACCGCCGCCGGTGATGACCATGTAATCGTGTTCGGCGAGCATCCGCGAAAAGTCAACGCACTTGCGGTAGATCGGCTCCTCAGGTGCGGTGCGCGCCGAGCCGAAGATGGTCACCTTCTTGCGTCCCCGGTAGGGCCCGAAGACCTTGTTGGTATAGCGCATCTCCTTCATGGTGGTACGCATCAGTTTCAGGTCGGCCAGGTAATCGGTATCCTGCCCCGCCTTCAACGCGCTGAGAATCATTTCCCGAATAATCTTGGGATGGTGAACCCCGACACGATTCACCAGGGCCTCAATTATCTCGTCGATTTCACCATTACTGCGATTGAAATGAAGTTCCATACCTATCCCTTCAGCAGGCCGGGAATCCTCCCGGAAAAAGAAGGATTAATTATAGCATAGACCTGAACCAGTAGCTCATGCCGGATGAAGAGTGCAAGTTCTTGGCCTGAGTGCGGTTTTCAAAAAGCTGAGGCGCCCCCACAGGTTCGCCGGTGATTTTTGAAAAGTGCAGGAAGGTCAATGACTTGTGCTATTCGCCGGGAATGGAGTTACTGATTCAGGTTAGTCGTTAGCGACGATCCAGAAAGTTTCGCGACGCCAGGCGATCAGCTGCAATCCAGATGCCACGGAGACTGGAGCCGGCATACCGCCGGTCGCATTCAAGGTAGAGTGCCCGCAGCTCCTTTTCGAGACGATAGAATTCTTCCCGCTGCGCCTCATCGAGACGCTCTTCGACCACTTCACAGAGAAAAGTGACACAGTTGAAGGGCCGTCGCTGCACCGGCCAGAGACAGCCGCCCGGACCAAGCAGGGGGCAGGTGGAAGAAAAATCGGGCTGGGGAACAGGATCATTGCGCAACAGGAAGGTCAACAGGTTTGCCAGGGTGACATGATGGAGCCCCCTGGCACAGCAGGCACCGAGGCAGTCGCGGCAGAGTTCCGACCCGCCTACGCTCAGGAAAAAATCATGCATCCGCCCCTGCAGACGTTCGATCCGGTCGATCTGGACTTCCAGCCAGCGTCGTTCGGCATCAGGCAGAGCGGCAACTTCGGTCGTCAGGCGGGTGAGGATGGTCTGCCAGCTGTGCTCAAGGGAGTGAGAGGAGGTCATGAGGGAAGAGTCCTGTTTTCCAACCGTATTACGCAGAAGCAACACAGCAGGCGGGTGCGTATCGGCCGCCCTCGCAGAAAACCCGCGGGGTCGCGGCCCCGCCCGCCGCCTTCCTCTTTTGCTGGCCCAAAAGAGGAAGCAGAAAAAGGCCATCGCCGGCGGCGGGCATGGACACTGCCCCTTGCCAACCATGCTGATGACGAAACCCGCGGCGCTCTCGTAGCACCGCCCGGCAGTGGTGGTACGTGAACCTGTCTACGCGGGGAGGCAAACTAGCGGGCTGCGCAGAAAAACCATGAAAACCTGAAAGAATACAACCCATATTCCCCGGCATTTCAGCCCCCGCACCACCGTTGAGGGGCGGATGCGTATCGGCCGCCCTCGTACCACCGTTGAAGGCGGTCGAGATTCGTGCAGATGCAAGGCGTCTCGTAACTGAAGGAGTGAGGTGTAGCGGCAGCTACTCCGCAGCGACTGAAGGCGCGAGCAACGCAGCAGATGTGCGGATATCGGCCGCCCTCGCAGCAAAAAAGTGGCCGAAGAGGGCCATAAGCCGGGTCCTGTCCCCCACCGCGGTTACCCCCGGCGGGGTGGTGATCATTCATCTAGGACCGCCGTTGCCGACGGCCTCAAGCAGCCTACCCGGGAGTCTCGGACGGGCCGCCCTCAAACACTCCCCTATTCGGCCTTGCTCCGGATGGGGTTTACCGAGCATCCGACGTCACCGCCGGACCTGGTGAGCTCTTACCTCACCCTTTCACCCTTACCACGTCTCCGCCGAAGCGTTTCAGTGGCGGTCTTCTCTCTGTGGCACTTTCCCTGGGGTCACCCCCGGTTCCCGTTAGGAACCATCCTGCCCTGCGGAGCCCGGACTTTCCTCCCGCCCGCCATGACAGCGGGCCGGCGATCACCTGTCCCTCTTCGACCACGATCCGGACTGTCTCTAGCCCTGTTCGGTCTGCACGTAGATCAGCCGATTGCAGTGCGGGCAGTATTGCGGCTTATCCAGTTTGAAAAGACTGTTGTAAAGCTGGGGCGGCAGCTGCATATTGCAACCGGTACAGGCACCGTTGCGCGCCTCGACCACCGCCATCCCGCCGCGCCGCGAGATCAGGGTCTGGTAGCGCTTGCGCACCCCGGCCGGAATCTGTTCCAGCAGGCTCTCCTTCCTGCCGTTCATTTCAGCGACACTGGAGGAGAAGCCGGCCATTTCCTGGTCGACCTCGGCCTGCCGGGCCTCGACGGTCGCGGCCAGAGAGGCGAGCTCCTGCTCTTTTTCGGCACGGTCACTGCCGAGGGACTCAAGCTGCCGGTCGACCTCGGTCAACTGCGCCTGCAGATCCCGAATCATCGCCTTGGCAGTGTCAATTTCCTTCAGCACCGCGACATACTCTTTCTGGGTCTTGATGTCGGGCAGACGGGCGTCGGAACGCTCGATATTCCGCTCTTCCTGGGCGATGGCATCATTCAATTCGCGACGACGGGTCTGAAACCCTTCCATCTCGTCGGCCAGACCGTCAACCATCTCCTGGACCCGGGCCATTTCCAGACGCTGTTCGGAAATGGCGCTTTCGAGCTGCCGGCGCTTTTCATCCAGCTGAATCAACTGCTGGTCAAGGCTCTGCAGCTCCCGCAATACAACTAGCTTCTCTTGCAAGGTTCAAACCTCCGCACTTCGGGTTCGGCCCGAATCGGCGAACATGCGCCATGGCCGTCCGGACAGGACATGGCCACGGGAAAATGCCCGCAAACCCGGGGTGGACAAAAAAACAGGGGATCAGATCACCTGAAAAGGTTCCTTCTCCCCCGACATCGAAACAAACTCAACCGGCCATTGCCGTTGTTCGGCGATGGCTGACAACGCGGCCCGCAGGTCATCCACGACCAGCTGTTCAGTACCGAAATGTCCGGCATCGAGCAACCCGAGACCCAGCTGCTCGGCACTGCGGGCTTCATGGTACTTGATGTCACCGGTTACCAGAACATCCGCCCCCCGACGCGCCGCTTCATGAATCAGAAAGGCGCCGCTGCCGCCGCAGACGGCCACTTTTTCGACCGGTTGTCGCGGATCTCCGACCAGCCGCAGATGATCGAGAGCCAGGGCGTCCTTCACCCGACGGGCGAAGGCTTCAAGACTGATTTCGGCTGATAACCGACCGATGCGGCCGAGACCGATATCCTCCCGCCGGTTCCGCAGCGGAAAAAGGTCGTAGGCAACATCCTCATAGGGATGTGCCTTGAGCAGCCGGTTGATCACCCGCCCGCTGAGTTCAGCCGGCACGGCCACTTCCAGACGCCACTCCGGGGTCCGTTCCCGTTCACCGGGACGGCCGATAAACGGGGTGCAATCAGGACCGGCGCGAAAACTTCCCTCTCCAAAAACCCGGAAAGAACAGCAGTCATAAGCCCCGATCCGCCCGGCGCCGGCGGCAAACAGGGCCTCGGCGACGGCATCCTGATGACCGTCCGGGATGAAAACCACCAGTTTCAGCAACTCGCCTTCCCGTCCGCCCAGCAACGGCTGCGTCCCGTTCAACCCGAGTCTGTCCGCCAGCCAGTCGTTGAGGCCGGGGCAGGCGCGATCAAGATTGGTGTGAGCACAGAGGACGGCAACTTCGGCGCGAATCGCGGCGAAGACCGACCGCCCCGGTTCGTCACCCGGGCTGACCCGTTTCAACGGCTTGAGCAGCAGTGGATGATGGGCAATCAGGGCCTGGGCGCCGGCGGCGACGGCCCGTTGCACGGCCGCTTCATTGACATCCAGACAGACCAGAACCCGGCGGACTTCAGACCCCGGATCTCCGACCTGCAGGCCGACATTGTCCCAGTCCTCAGCCAGCGCCGGGGGGTACAATCCGTTCAGGGCGCCGAGCAGATCATGAATGCGTATGATGCGTTCTTTGGCCATGGCAAAGAAAAAGAGTGCAACTCTAGGGTTGCACTCTTTTTGACTCTTTCAAGAGAAGGTATGCAGATATGAGTTGGTGACTCATGTTCTCCCTGTGGTGGGCCCACCAGGACTCGAACCTGGGACCAACCGGTTATGAGCCGGTGGCTCTACCAACTGAGCTATAGGCCCGCTATTACAAACGCGAAGAGCTTAGTTTATTCAGAACACTGAAGACTGTCAAGAGCAGAGCGTTTTTTTCATCGCGACGTCCTCAGCGCTCCGGAACCTCGACAAAACTCTTCAGACGCTTGGCCCGGCTCGGATGACGCAACTTGCGCAGAGCCTTGGCCTCGATCTGCCGAATACGCTCACGGGTGACCTGAAAATCCTGACCGACCTCCTCCAGGGTGTGATCCGATTTTTCACCGATACCGAAACGCATCCGCAGCACCTTTTCCTCGCGCGGGGTCAGGGTGGCCAGCACCTTGGCGGTCGAATCGCTGAGATTGCCCTTGATCACCGCCTCCAGCGGGGAAACCACCGCTTTGTCTTCGATGAAATCACCGAGAGAGGAATCTTCCTCTTCACCGATCGGGGTTTCGAGACTGATCGGCTCCTTGGCGATCTTGAGGACCCGGCGCACCTTCTCCAGCGGCAGCTCCATGCGCTCGGCGATCTCCTCCGGAGTCGGCTCGCGCCCCATCTCCTGGACCAGCTGACGACTGGTGCGGATCAGCTTGTTGATGGTCTCGATCATGTGCACCGGGATGCGGATGGTGCGGGCCTGATCGGCAATGGCGCGGGTGATCGCCTGACGGATCCACCAGGTGGCATAGGTCGAAAACTTGTAGCCGCGCTGATATTCGAACTTGTCGACCGCCTTCATCAGGCCGATATTGCCTTCCTGGATCAGATCGAGGAACTGCAGTCCGCGGTTGGTGTATTTCTTGGCGATGGAAACCACCAGCCGCAGGTTGGCTTCGACCAGCTCGGTCTTGGCCTGCTTGGCCTTCCATTCACCCTTCTGCACCTCTTTCAACGACTCGACCAGTTCCTCGGGAGCGAACCCCGACTCCTCCTGCACCTTCTTGAATTTCCGTTGGGCCCCCTTGAGGCGCTTCTCGACCACCAGCAGGGTATCGATCGGCACATTCAATTCCTCGGCGATGGCTCGCGCCTCATCATCATTTTTGCGCATCCTGCGCAACAGGGTCTTGATTTCACGATGCGGGCGGCCGAGCTCCTTTTCACAGGCGGCGACTTCGGACAATCCCTTCTTGACCTGTTTGCCCAACTCCTTGAGCCGATCGACGATCTTGGCCACCTGGTGATCCTTGAGCCGCACCTGGCGCAGCAGTTCGGCAATCCGCTCACCCAGCTCGCGGGATTCTTCTTCCAGCCGCTCCTTCTCCTCCTTCGGCAACTTCGGGGTCGCCAGACGCTCCCGTTTCTCGCGCAGGCTGGGATTCAGTTCGGCGATTTCCGCAATCAGCGCCTGCACCCGCTCCTGCTGCCGGACGGCCGCTTCACTGCCTTCTTCCTCGTCATATTCCTTGGTGATTTCAGCCACGCCGATCTGTCCCTTGTTGAGCCGCTCTCCAAGGGCAATCACCTCGCGGAAGGCGATCGGGGTTTTCAGAATCACCCGCGTCACCAGGGCTTCGCCCTCTTCGATGCGCTTGGCAATCTCCACCTCACCCTCGCGGGTCAACAACGAAACCTGTCCCATTTCCCGCAGGTACATACGCACCGGGTCACTGGTGCGCCCCATGGTGCCGGCCTCGAACTCTTCTTCCTCATCATCCCGGGACGGGGTATCGAGTTCCGCCTCCTTGCGGTTGGTGGCCTTCGTTTCGGAATCGACAACTTCAATATCCATCTCTCCGAACAGGGTCATGACACTGTCGAGCCGTTCCGACCCAACCATGTCCGAAGGCAGGATATCGTTGACCTCATCGTAGGTCAGGTAGCCTTTTTCCTTGCCGAGATCGATCAGTTGCTGAACTTCATCCATCGAGGTTTTCTTCGACATGCCTCGTGTTCTCCTCGTCGCGACCACAGGCCGCTTTTATGAATTAAGATTATCGACCCGTCCCCTTGAGACGCTGGCCGAGTTCCGTCATTTTCCTGTTCAATGCGACAAGTTCGTCGCGCGGACCGGAACGCTCAACCAGGGCGATCCGCTGTTTGAGTTTCTTCATTTCCTTTCTGATCGCGCTATCTTCAATCCCTTTGCGACAGTTGGCGAAAATGGCCTCCAGATCGTCACCCAGGGCATCCGGGTTTTCCTTAAGGATACCCGACAAAACCTCCTTTTGCTGTCCATCAAGCTCAGTCGACTCCAGCAAATCCTCCGGGTCGGCTTCGGGATGACGACCGAAGGCGCGGACCAGGGCGGAGATATCAGGGTGCAGCAGCTCCTCCGGGTTCACGAGTTGCTCCACCTGCGGCAGAAACTCCCGGTTCACCAGCAGCAGTTGCAACAGCATCCGTTCGGCCTTGGTCGGCCCTTCCCGGTGCGACGGTCCGGAAAGACCAGGCTCCTCGGGCAATGGTCCCGGTGGAGACGGTTCAACCGGGAACCTCTCCGGAGGAGGAGGCGCCAACTGCACTTCAATCCGGGGACGCGACCGCTGCAGCTCGCCGAGCTTGCGCTGCAGCAGGTCTTCCGCCAGACCGGTGCGACCGGCCAGCTGCTTCAGGTAGAGGCTGCGTTCAATCTCCCCCGGCAGCAGGCCGATGCGCTGCAGAATCTCGTCCACCCCCCTGGCCTGTTCGGAAACCCCGCTGCCGGCAACCAGCAGGCGATCCATGTACCACTCCAGAACCGGCCGGGCCCGGGTCAGGCAGTTGTCAAAAGCCTCGCGGCCGGCACCGGCAAGAAAGGAATCGGGGTCCTCACCGGGGGCCAGATTGACGATCTGGACCTCCAGCCCTTCCGGCAGGGCAACCTCCATCGCCCGCAGGGCCGCCGTCTGCCCGGCCTGATCCTGGTCAAAGAGCAGCACCAGCTTCTGTGCGTAGCGCTTCAGCAACCGGGCATGGTCCAGGGTCAGTGCCGTACCGCAGGTGGCGACGGCCTGGGTGATCCCCGCCCGGTGCATGGCCAGCACGTCGAAATACCCCTCGACCACGATCGCCATGTCGCTGCGCCGCATCGCCTCCTTGGCACGATAGAGCCCGTAGAGAACCCGGCTCTTATGGTAAATCGGCGACTCGGGTGAATTGATGTACTTCGCGCCGTCTCCACTCAATATCCGACCGCCGAAAGCGACCACCTGGCCGTAGTGATCGAAGATCGGGAAAATCAGCCGCCCGCGAAACAGGTCGTAGTCACCACGACCCTGCTTGCCGGGACGAACCAGTCCCAACCGCCGCGCCGGATCGATATCGAGCCCCTTCTCCCGCAGGTGAGTCAACAGCGCGTCCCAACGGTCCGGGGCATAGCCGAGCTGAAACGCCTGCGCCATCTTCTGCCCGTAGCCGCGGGTATTCAGGTACTGCTGGGCAGCGCCGCCGACCGACTTCTGCAGCAGCATCTGCTGATAAAACCCGCAGGCCACCTCGTTGAGACGACGCAGTTTCTCGTTCTCGCGACGGGCGGCCTCCTGCTCCGGCGAGAGGCGCTCCTCTGCGATTTCGATACCGGCCTCACCCGCCAGCCGACGAACGGCATCCTTGAAACCGAGTCCCTCCATCTTCATCAGGAAGGTGATGGCATTGCCTCCCTCGCCGCAACCGAAACAATGAAAAATCTGCCGGGCGCTGTTGACATTGAACGAGGGCGATTTCTCACTGTGAAACGGGCAGAGCCCGAAGTTGTTCACACCGCTGCGCTTCAATGCGACATATCGCCCGACCAGCTCGACGATATCGATCCGGTCACGCACCTGCTCAACGATCTCTTCGGGGATACGCCCCATCAATTCTCCAACTCCACCACGGTCACGTTGTCCCCCCCCTGACTGAGATCAGCGGCATGAAACGCCGTCACCGCGCGGTGCCCGGCCAGCAACTCACGTACCGCCCGGCGCAGCACACCTTCACCGCTGCCGTGGACCACCTCGACCCGGCGTTGCTGGTTGAGCAGGGCATCGTCGAGAAAACGCTCCAGGCGCGGCAGGGCCTCGTCGACCCGGCTGCCGACCAGCAGCAGCTTCGGCTGAAATCCTTCGCGCACCCGGACGCCGCGAACACGCGCCGCGCGCTTCCCCGGATAACGCGGCCGGGATTCGAATTCGAGATCGGCCAGGCGGCAGCGCAGACGTTTACCGGCCAGCAACAGGTCAACCTGCTCACCGTCAACCCTGACCACTTCCCCCTCGCTGCCCAGGCGCCGCAACCGTACCAGCTCTCCCGGTTCAAGGGCGCGACACGGCCGCGCACCGGCCACCGGCGCCGGCCGCGGGGACTCGGCCGCCACATCACGCACGGCCCGGGCCAGTTCGGCCTGGCGCGGGGTTGACAGCCCATCCCCCCTGGCCTCCTCGAACAGCTGCCGCAGCCGGGTTTCGGCATCACGCACCAGTTTTCGCGCCTGGCGACGGGCCTTGTCGAGCAGATCGCGCCGTTGCTGTTCAAATTCGTGCAGCAAGACACGACGACGTTCCCGCTCCTGTCCGGCCAGGCGCTTCAGACGCTCGGCCTCGGCGGCATCTTCGGCGGCCTGCTGCCGCAAGCGGTTCAACTCTTCCAGCAGTTGCTGCCCGGAACGGTCGCCGGGGGCAAGATAGCTCTCGGCCCGCTGCAGCAGTTCATCCGGCAGGCCCATGCGCCGGGCGATGGTGAAAGCGCCACTGGCCCCGGGGACCCCGTAGTGCAGCCGGTAGGTCGGCTCCAGGGTCTCCGGGTCGAATTCCACCGCGGCGTTGACCACCTCTTCGGTCAGCTGGGCATATCCCTTGACCAGGTTGAGATGGGTGGTCACCACCGTTTTCGACCGCCGGACGCGCAACTCTTCGAGCAGGGCCATGGCCAGCGCCCCACCCTCCACCGGGTCGGTTCCGGTCCCGACTTCGTCGAGCAGCACCAGGCTGTTCTCATCCGCCTGCCGCAGCACCTCCCGCACCTGGCGCAGATGCCCGGAAAAGGTCGACAGATTGGCGGCAATGTCCTGTTCGTCGCCGATATCCGCCAGCACCTTGCCGAACAGGCAGGTGCGGCTGTCGGGATGACAGGGGATATGCAATCCCGAGGCGAGCATCAACTGCAACAGGCCGAGGGTCTTGAGAGCGACAGTTTTGCCGCCGGTATTCGGTCCGCTGATGACCAGCACCCGCGCCTCGGCGCCCAGCCGCAGATCAATCGGTACGGCAACCCGGTTGTTGACCGCACCGTCGGCATCGAACAACAGCAGCGGATGACGTGCCTGGCGCAGGTCGAATTCGGGCGCCGCCGTCAACCGCGGCGCGCAACCGCCATAGTCCCGCGAAAGACGCCCCGCGGCGCAACGCAGGTCGAGACACCCGAGAACCTGCTGGTTGGCCAGCAGTTCGGGAATCGCCCGCCGCACCGCCGCGCTTAACCGCAGCAGGATCCGTCGCACCTCCCGCTGCTCCTCGTGCAGCAGGTGGCAGAGTTCGTTGTTCGCCTCCAGGGTCGCGGCCGGCTCAACATAGAGAGTCTGGCCACTGCCCGATTCATCATGGACAAAGCCGCGCAACAGGCCACGCCGGTCGGCCCGCACCGGCAGAACATAACGATCACCGCGTTCGGTGATCAGGCGATCCTGAAACGCCGGCGCCAGCTGCTCATCCGCCAGCAGCGCTTCGAGGCGCTGACGAATCCGGGCGCGCAGAGTACGAATCCGGGCGCGCAGTTCAGCCAGTTCAAACGACGCGCCGTCGAGTACCTCTCCCCGCGGGCCGATACTCTCCCCCAGCGCCGCACGCAACCCGGCCAGAGGCTGCAACTGCTCCGCCCGGGTCGCCAGCCGGGGCGCGCGCGAGGAGCGCTGAAAATAAGCCCGGCATTCTCCGGCGCAACAGATGGCCCGATGGACCTCCGCCAGAGCTTCGATATCGAGCCAGGCGTCTTCGACCTCAACCCGGCGCAGGGCTTCGCGCAGATCAGCGACGCCGCCGAGCGGAGCCTCTCCCTGCTCGTCCAACAGGCGACGGGCTTCATCAACTTCCGCAAGCGCCGCGGAAATCTCTTCCCTCCCGGACAGCGGTTCCAACGCCAGCGCCGCCAGGCGGCCGGGCTCGGTCCGGGTGCGCATCGCCAGCAGTTCGCGAATGCGTTGATATTCGAGAACCCGCAGGCTGTGTCCGGCCATTCAGCGCCCGCCGTACAGCAGACTGCGACTGCCGTTCATCGCCGACTTGCCGAGGGTGACCAGCGGCGGCGCCAACTGCGACCGGCGCAGCACCGGAGTCAATCCGCCCGGCAGGGGCCGTAGAGAGAGGGCGAAAAGGACAATGGCCAGCAGCAGCACGCCCTGGGCAAGGCCGAAAAAGCCTCCAGCGACACGGTTCAATCCACCGAGAAAAACCAGCTTGACGAAACGCGACAACAGGAAACCGATTGCCCCGAACAGGACGATGCTGGAGAGGAACAGGGCCAGGAAAGCCAGCACCACGCAGACCTGAGCCGGCCAGTCGCAGGCCTTCATCAGCACTTCGCCGAGCGGCCCCTGGTAGCGAAAGGCGAGAAAGCCGCCCACCACCAGGCCGAGCAGCGAGCAGACTTCCTTGAGCAGTCCGCGCAACGCCCCCTTGAGAAGAAAGGCGGCCATCACCCCCAGGATCGCGATATCGAAGCCGTTCATGCCCTGATGTCGACCCTAACCCGCCAGCCGGGCCCTGACCAGGTCGCTGACCAGCTTGCCGTCCGCGCGCCCCTTGGTCCTGGCCGTCAGTTCCTTCATCACCCGTCCCATGTCTTTCATCCCCGCCGCGCCGAGCGCGGTGACCGTCTCTTCGACCATGGCCCGGAGATCCGCTTCATCCAACTGCGCCGGCAGAAACTCCTGCAGCACCAGCAGTTCAGCCTCTTCCTTTTCGGCCAGCTCCGGCCGATCACCGTCACGGAAGGCAGACGCGGCTTCACGGCGCTGCTTGGCCAGGGTCGCAATGACGCTGATCACCGCCTCGTCATCGAGCGGACTGCCGATTTCGATCTCCCGGTTCTTGATCGCCGTACGAACCCCGCGAATGGTCGCAAGGCGCAGCGAGTCCCTGGCTTTCATGGCGGTCTTCATCGCATCGAGCAATTGATCCTGCAGACTCATGGGGACAAGCTCCTTCCCGGAGGAGGGGAAAATGCAAACAGGGCGACCGGACAAGCCGGCGCCCAGAGTAAGCGAATTTTATATGATAAGGTGATGAAATTTATTTTTCAAGGGATAGAAGATTATTTCAACCTAACACAGCCGGCACTTATTTGCCGCGAGCGGCCTTCTCTTCAATCCCGGAAAGACCTAACCGCCGCCGCAGCTCGGCATAAATCCTTTCCGGCGGCAGGTCGTAATAACCGAGCAGCACCAGCACATGGAAGAAGAGATCGGCAACCTCGTAGATCACCTCATCCCTGTTACCTCCCTTGCCGGCCACCGCGGTCTCAGTCGCCTCTTCGCCGATCTTGCCGAGGATCTTGTCGAGCCCCTTGTCGAACAGCGATTTGACATAGGATTTTTCCCCGTCGGCCAGTTGCCTGCGCTCCTGGATGATGTTGTAGAGCGCCTCAAGAATGTCATTGCGGGCATAGAGGGAGGCGGCATCGACCACCTTACCACCCGTCTCGACAGGCCGGCCGTCCCACTTGCGATAGAAACAGCTGCGCTGACCGGTGTGGCAGGCGGCGCCCTGCTGCTCAACCTTGATCAGCAAACAGTCGTTGTCGCAATCGAAACGAATTTCCCTGACCTGCTGAACATGCCCTGAGGATTCACCTTTCATCCACAACTTCTGCCGCGAACGGGAATAGTAGTGGACCTTGCCGACAGCCAGGGTCTGTTCCACCGCCTCGGCGTTCATCCAGGCCATCATCAGCACCTCGCCGCTGTCGGCATCCTGGGTGATTGCCGGGATCAGGCCGTTGTCGTCGAATTTGAGCTGTTCGATCAGGGACATATCGAGAACCTTTGGGGGTTATAGCCACCAAGACACCAAGGACACAAAGAAAACCTTTTTAACGGAGAGTCGCGAAGAAGGAGATGGCGCAGGGAGGAACAAAACCACTTCACTTTGGGTTTTACAATCCAATAAAGACTGTCCCTCCGCCCCCCCCCTCTTCGGCCCCTGCGTTAAATGGCCATTGGTCGTCTTGGTGCTCTTGGTGTCTTGGTGGCTGATAAAGATCTACAATTTTAAATCCGCGCCGGCACGCCGTGCTGTTTCAGATACTGCTTGCACTCGGCGATGGTGTATTCCTTGAAGTGGAAGATCGACGCCGCCAGCGCAGCCGAGGCGCCGCCCTCGACCAGGCCTTCGCGGATATGTTCAAGGTTGCCGACCCCACCCGAGGCGATCACCGGGATCCCGACCGCGTCACTGACCGCGCGGGTCAGTTCGATATCATACCCATCCTTGGTGCCGTCGCAGTCCATCGAGGTCAGCAAAATCTCGCCGCTGCCGTACTCTTCCATCTTCCGCGCCCACGCAACCACGTCGATGCCGGTCGGTTTGCGGCCGCCGTGGGTATAGACCTCCCAGCGCCGCGGATCGGATCCCTCCACCCGACGGGCGTCGATCGCCACCACGATGCACTGACTGCCGAAACGCTCGGCAGCCTCCCTGACAAACTCGGGGTTGAAGACCGCCGCGGTGTTGATCGACACCTTGTCTGCCCCGGCGTTGAGCATCCGGCGCACGTCATCGCAGGTACGGATACCGCCACCGACAGTGAGCGGCATGAACACCCGCTCGGCAGTGCGCCGCACCACGTCGACGATGGTGTCGCGATTGTCGCTCGAAGCGGTGATGTCGAGAAACGTCAGCTCATCGGCACCCTGCGCGTCATAGGCCGCGGCCGCCTCGACCGGGTCACCGGCGTCGCGCAAACCGACGAACTGAACCCCCTTGACGACCCGGCCGTCCTTGACGTCGAGGCAGGGGATGATGCGTTTGGTCAGCATAAAAAACTTCCTGAAATCGGCTAAGGGTCAAAGGTGAAAGGCCAAAAGCAAAGGCTATCCTTTCGCCTTTGGCCCTTCGCCTTTAGCCGCTTTTTCTATTTTTCCCTGGTCAGCGCCACCGCTTCACGCAGGTCGATCGCCCCGGAGTAGATCGCCTTGCCGGTGATCACCCCGCTAACGCCGGAGGACTCGATCGCCATCAGGCGGCGGATATCATCGAGAGAGGAGAGCCCGCCGGAGGCGATGACCGGGATACTGATCGCCTCGGCCAGAGCTTTCGTTGCCTCGATGTTCGGCCCCTGCATCATGCCGTCCCTGGCGATGTCGGTATAGATGATCGCCTCGACGCCGAAACCTTCCATCTCTTTGGCCATTTCAGCGGCTTTCTTCTCCGTCACGTCGGCCCAGCCGCGCACCGCCACCAGACCGTCCCTGGCGTCGATGCCGACCACGATCTTACCCGGAAACATCCTGCAGGCCTCGGCGACCAGCGCCGGATTCTCCTTGGCAACGGTGCCGAGAATGACCCGGTCGATGCCGAGTTCAAGATAGGCCTCGATGGTCTCCAGGTCACGGATACCGCCGCCAAGTTCGCTGGGAATATCGATCGCCTCGACAATCGCCCGGATCGCCGCTTTATTTTTCGGCACCCCGGCAAAAGCCCCGTCCAGGTCGACGATATGCAGCAGTTCTCCTCCCTGCTCCTGCCAGACAAGTGCCTGGGCGGCGGGATCGTCGCTGTAGACGGTGTCCTTCTCCATCAGCCCCTGTTCCAGACGGACACAGCGGCCTTCCTTCAGATCGATGGCGGGTATGATGAGCATGATGAAAAATCCTTTTTACGGCCACCAAGGCACCAAGATCACCAAGGAAACCGATAAGCACGAAGTTTTCAATGAAACCAGAGTCGGCAATCCTGAACTAATCCATTCTGCCTTCCTGCCGTTGAGCGTATAGAATGTTTTGACTTTCTTGGTGTCCTTGGCGCCTTGGTGGCAGCCTTTCAAATCTCTCCGAAATTCCGAAAAATCCGCAGCCCCACCGTCTGACTCTTCTCGGGATGGAACTGGGTTGCCAGAATATTGTCGTGGCGGATCGAGGCGCAGAACTCGACCTCACCGTAACGACAGCTGGCGGCGACATCGTCGTCATTGGCGGCCCGACAGTAGTATGAATGAACGAAATAGACAAAGCTCTCGTCATCCACCCCGGCAAAGAGCGGCGACGGTTTCTTCAGGAATGTTTTGACTTTCTTGGTGTCCTTGGCGCCTTGGTGGCAGCCTTTCAAATCTCTCCGAAATTCCGAAAAATCCGCAGCCCCACCGTCTGACTCTTCTCGGGATGGAACTGGGTTGCCAGAATATTGTCGTGGCGGATCGAGGCGCAGAACTCGACCTCACCGTAACGACAGCTGGCGGCGACATCGTCGTCATTGGCGGCCCGACAGTAGTATGAATGAACGAAATAGACAAAGCTCTCGTCATCCACCCCGGCAAAGAGCGGCGACGGTTTCTTCAGAAGCAGGTTGTTCCAGCCCATGTGCGGGACCTTGAGGCGCTCGCCGTTCTCGATCATTCCCGAAGGGAAACGCACCACCCGACCGGGGATCAGTCCCAGCCCCTGGTGGCGCCCGAACTCTTCACTCTCATCGAACAGCATCTGCATACCGACACAGATGCCGAGCAGCGGCTTGCCGCTTTCCACATGGGCAAGAAGAGGCGCGACGAAGCCGCCCTTTTTCAGGTTGGCGATACAGTCGGCGAAAGCGCCGACACCCGGCAGCACCAGCTTGTCGGCACTGGCGATATCCGCCGGGTCGGCGCTGACCCTGGCCGCGAAGCCGAGCGACTCAAAGGCTTTCTCGACACTGCGCAGGTTGCCCATTTCATAGTCAATAATGGTAATCATAGATCTCAAAAAGCGGCTGAAGGCTAAAGGCCAAGGGCCAAAGGAAAAAGGAAAAAGCTTTCACCTTTTGCCCTTAGCCCTTTGCCGATTTCGGTTTATTCCAGCTTGCCCTTGCTCGACAACACCCCGTCAATACGCGGATCAAGCCCGCAGGCCTCGTCGAGAGCGCGGGCGAAAGCCTTGAAGATCGCCTCGATAATGTGGTGCAGGTTGTCGCCGTAGGCGAGGTTGACATGAACATTGACCCCGCCGTGGTTGCAGAAAGCGGTGAAAAATTCCTCGACCAGCTCGGTCTCGAAATTGCCGACCTGCGCCTTGGGAATATCGACGTTGAAAACCAGGTGCGGCCGACCGGAAAAGTCGAGAATCACCGAGGCCAGCGACTCGTGCATCGGCATGGTGCCACGTCCGTAGCGGCGGATGCCGATCTTGTCGCCGAGCGCCTGTTTGAAGGCCTCACCAAGGGCAATGCCGACATCCTCCACCGTGTGGTGGGCGTCAATCTCCAGGTCGCCATGGGCCGCCACCCGCAGGTCAAAAAAGCCGTGGCGGGCGATCTGTACCAGCATGTGGTCGAAAAACGGCACCCCCGTGTCGACGGCATGCTCACCGCGACCGTCGAGAGCCAGTTCGATGCGGATTTCGGTTTCATTGGTCTTGCGGTTGATAGTTGCCTTGCGCATGGGGGTCTCCCGGGCTCAGAGTAAAATCAGTTTCGCCACCCGCTCGCGATGCTCGCTCAAGACGCCAAGGACACCAAGAACATCAAAAAAACAATTCGGTTTTCTTGGTGCCCTTGGTGACTTGGTGGCCTGAATTTTCCTTAGCTTTTCTTCTCCAGCCGTTTGCTCACCGATTTCGCGTGCGCCTCCAGCCCCTCGAGCGTGGCGATGCGTTCGATGGCGCCGCCGAGGCGTTCGAGACCCGCCCGCGAGAAGGAGACGATGCTCGACTTCTTGACATAGTCATCGAGAGACAGCGGCGAGAAAAAGCGCGCCGTGCCCCCGGTCGGCAGGGTGTGATTGGGCCCGGCCAGGTAATCACCGGCCGCTTCCGGGGTATTGTGGCCCATGAAGATGGCACCGGCGTGGCGGATCCGCGGCAGCAGGCCGAAGGGATCGGCAACCGCCAGCTCCAGGTGTTCCGGCGCGATGCGATTGGAAAATGCCGCCGCCTCGTCGAGGTCGCGGGCGACGATGATCGCCCCGTAATTGTCGATGGAGCTGCGGGCGATGGCCTCGCGCGTCAGTTCGGAAAGCTGACGATCGACCTCGGCCGCGACCGCCGCCGCCATCTCCCGGCAGGTGGTCACCAGCACCGCCGAGGCGAGTTCGTCATGTTCCGCCTGACTGAGCAGATCGGCGGCGATGTGCGCGGCTTCGCCGCTGCCGTCGTTGATCACCAGGATTTCGCTCGGGCCGGCGATCATATCGATATCGACCTGGCCGAAAACCAGCTTCTTGGCGGTCGCGACATAGATATTGCCCGGGCCGGTGATCTTGTCGACCCGCGGCACGCTCTCGGTGCCGTAAGCCAGCGCGGCTACCGCCTGGGCGCCGCCGACCCGGAAGATGCGGTCGACACCGGCAATTCGCGCCGCCGTCAGGACGTGCGGATTGGCCACCCCGTCCGGCATCGGCACGGTCATGATCACCTCACCGACCCCGGCCACCTTCGCCGGCACGGCGTTCATCAGCACCGAGGAGGGATAGGCGGCCTTGCCGCCCGGCACGTAGATGCCGACCCGGTCCAGGGGGCGCACCAGCTGGCCGACCAGCAGGTCATCCTCGTCGGTCGACAGCCAGGTTTCCTGCTTCTGCTTGCGGTGATAGACAGCGATTCGTTCCGCGGCCAGCTTCAGGTCGGCGTAGGCCTGCGGCTCGACCGCCGCGCAGGCGGCCTCGATCTCAGCCTCGCTCACCTCGACGCTGCCAGCGTCGAGCTGCAGACGATCGAAACGGGCGGTCAGCTCGAAGAGCGCGGCGTCGCCGCGCTGCCGGATGTCGGCAATGATCTGCTTGACCGTCTGTTCAATCCCTTCGGGAATGTCCTCGGCCCGCTGTTCGATCCTGCGGAAAGCCCCGTCAAACCCCGGATCGCTGAATTTGAGAATCTGCATCATGTTTTTCCTTGCACCCAATGCCCGGCGCCCGGCCTATTGCGATATCCGCACCTCGTCGGCGATAACCGCCTCGAGATCGGCGATGATCCGGCTGATGCGGCGATGCTTGGTCTTCAGGCTGGCGCGGTTGACAATCAGCCGGGTGGTGATCTCGGCGATGGTTTCGACCTCGACCATGTTGTTGGCCTTGAGGGTGCCGCCGGTCGAAACCAGGTCGACGATCCGCTCGGCAAGCCCGACCAGCGGCGCCAGTTCAATCGAGCCGTAGAGCTTGATCAGTTCCACCTGGATGCCTTTGGCGGCAAAATAACGTTCGGTGATATTGGGATACTTGGTCGCCACCCGGATATGCGACCAGCTGGAGGGGTCATCTTCGCCGCGCAACGCTTTCGGTTCCGCGACCACCATCCGGCAGTAGCCGAATTTCAGATCGAGCGGTTCGTAAAGATCCTTGCCCTGCTCCAGCAGGGTGTCCTTGCCGACCACCCCGAGGTCCGCGCAGCCGTACTCGACATAGGTCGGCACATCGGTGGCCCGCACCGCCATGAAACGGAATTTCTGCTGCGGATTTTCGAAGACCAGTTTGCGGGTCCCCTTTTCATTCATCTCCGGGCAGGTGATGCCGATCCGGCCGAACAACTCCATCGAGTCCTGCATGATCCGCCCTTTGGGAAGGGCAAAGGTGATCCAGTCGCTCATGATTCTCAAATCCTGTCAACGAACATGAAGTATTCAATCTAACTTGAAATCAGCCTGTTTGGCAAACGGGACAACGGGCAGGTCCATCAAGACTCCTTGACCCGGCGGATCTCCGCCCCCAACCCGGCCAACTTCTCCTCAATCCGTTCGTACCCCCGATCAAGGTGGTAGATACGGGAGATACGGGTGGTGTTCTCGGCCGCCAGCCCGGCAACGATCAACGAGGCGCTGGCGCGCAGGTCGGTCGCCATCACCGGGGCCCCGCACAGTCCTTCTATCCCCCTGACGGTCGCGGCATGGCCGTCGACACTGATATCCGCCCCCATGCGCTGCAGTTCGCAAACATGCATGAAACGATTCTCGAAGACATTCTCGCTGATCACGCTGGTGCCCTCGGCCAGGCACATCAGGGCCATGAACTGGGCCTGCATATCGGTCGGAAACCCGGGATGCGGACTGGTCTTGATCGAAACCGCCCGCAGCCGTTCGGGGCCGCGAACCCGCAGTCCGTCCGCCTCGGCAACAATTTCAACACCGGCCTCGCGCAATTTGGCGAGCAGCGCCTCAAGATGTTCGGCACGCGCACCATGAACCAGCACATCACCACCGGTGACCGCCGCGGCGGCGAGAAAGGTTCCGGCCTCGATGCGGTCGGGCATGGTGCAATGCTCGTAGGGAGCAAGGTCATCCGCCCCCTGAATATGAATGGTATCACTGCCGGCGCCTTCGATCCGGGCCCCCATCTTGACCAGGGCCTCGGCCAGATCGATGATCTCCGGCTCCCGGGCGGCATTTTCCAGTACCGTTTCGCCCTCAGCCAGAGCGGCGGCCATCAACAGGTTCTCGGTTCCGGTCACCGTCGGGATATCAAGATAGATGCGCGCCCCCTTGAGCCGTTCGGCGCGCGCCTCGACATAGCCGTGATCAAGGGTGATTTCGGCACCCATCGCCTCCAACCCTTTCAGGTGCAGATTGATCGGCCGAGCACCGATGGCACAGCCACCGGGAAGACTCACCCGCGCGTGACCGAAGCGGGCTGTCAGCGGGCCCAGGGCGAGAACCGAGGCACGCATGGTCTTGACCAGCTCATAGGGCGCCTCAACCGACACCAGGCCGCGGGTGTCGATCCGCAGGGCAGAACCCTCCCGCTCGACTTCGGCGCCGAAAATTTCCAGCAATTTGCCGACGGTGGCGATATCGCGCAACTGTGGAACGTTGCCGAGCCGGCTTTCGCCGGAAGCCAGCAAGGTGGCAAACAGCAGCGGCAGGGCGGCATTCTTGGCGCCACTGACATCGATTTCACCTCGCAGCGGTCGCCCACCCTTGATTTCGATCTGGTCCATGGGATAAAAGCGGGCGCTGGGCACCGGGCACTGGGCGCCGGGCCAGATTCGCCTCGATTCCTTCTATGCTGAGTGCTGATGTTTTTTCCGGCCGCCGACGACGCGGGGAATACCGGCATAGTCGTCACGGACAAAGAGTTCATCCAGCCCGGCCGCGGCGAACAGGCCCCGAACCGCTTCGGCCTGGCCGATGCCGATTTCGACCAGCAGCCAGCCGCCGGCCGCCAGGCAATCGGTCTGACCGGCCAGCGCACGGTAGGCGTCGAGTCCGTCGGGACCGCCGTCGAGCGCCTCGACCGGTTCGAAATCCCTGACCTCGGGCATCAACCCGGACAGATCCGCGTTCGGGATATAAGGCGGATTGCTGACGATCATCCTCCACGGCCCCGACGGCAGATCCCGCAGATCCCCGGTCAGCCAGGTGATCCGCTCCGCCAGACCGGTCGACTCGGCATTGCGAGCCGCCAACTGCAGAGCCGCACCCGAACGATCGAGACCGGTCAGACGCAACGCAGGCTTCTCACCGGCCAGTGCCAGGGCGATGCAGCCGCTGCCGGTACCGACATCGAGAACCGCAGCGGCGCTGTCGGGGAGCCGCTTCAGGGCCTCTTCAACCAGAATCTCGGTATCGGCCCGCGGTACCAGCGCCTCCGGTCCAACCTGAAGATCAAGGGTCCAGAAGCCGGTATGGCCGATAATGTGCTGCAACGGTTCACGCTGAGCCCGGCGCCGCACCCTCTCGCGATAGGCCGCCAGTTCGCTCTGCTGCAGAGGACGATCGAAATTCAGGTAGAGACCGACCCGGTCAAGATCGAGAAGATCGCACAACAGCAGTTCGGCATCAAGACGGCCATTCTCGACACCCCTGGATTTAAGATGCGAGGCCGTCCATTGCAGGACCTTGAGAAGCGTCCAGGGTTCTGTCAATCACCCCTCCTGACCGGCCAGCAGTTCGGCCTGGCGGTGCGTTACCAGGGACTCGATCACCTCGCCCAGATCTCCCTGCATGATCTGCTCAAGCTTGTAGAGGGTCAGCCCGATACGGTGGTCAGTACAGCGCCCCTGGGGGAAATTATAGGTTCGAATGCGCTCACTGCGATCACCGCTGCCGACCTGCGATTTGCGGTCAGCCGCCTGCCGGGCCTGTTGCTCGGCCTGCATCTGGTCGTAAAGACGTGCCTTCAGGACCTTCATCGCCCGCGCCTTGTTCTTATGCTGGGATTTTTCGTCCTGGCAGGAGACCACCAGCCCGGTGGGAACGTGGGTCAGGCGAACCGCGGATTCGGTCTTGTTGACGTGTTGACCGCCGGCGCCGGACGCACGAAACAGGTCGATGCGCAGATCGGCGGGATTGATCTCGATATCGACGTCCTCGGCTTCGGGAAGCACCGCTACGGTACAGGCGGAGGTGTGAATACGTCCCTGGGCCTCGGTCTCCGGCACCCGCTGCACCCGATGGGTACCACTCTCAAAGCGGAGGCGGGAATAGACCTTGTCACCGCTGACCAGGGCCACGACTTCCTTGAAACCACCGGCATCGGACTCGGAGGCGCTGAGCAGTTCAACCTTCCAGCCGACCTTCTCGGCGTACCGGCTGTACATCCGGAACAGGTCGCCGGCAAACAGGGCCGCCTCATCACCGCCGGTCCCGGCGCGGATCTCGAGAATGACATTCTTCTCGTCATTGGGGTCACGCGGCAAGAGCAGCAGCTTCAGCCGTTCGGCCAGCGCGGACATTTCAGTCTCCAGCGCCGGGATTTCCTCCCGCGCCATCTCGCGCATCTCCGGATCACTGTCCCTGAGCAGTTCACGGTTGCCTTCAAGCTCTTCGCCGACCTTCTTGTAGCGGCCGTAGATGCTGACGATTTCTGACAGGTCGGCGTGTTCCCGACTCAGGGCCAGGTAACGTTGCCGATCGTTGACAACGGCGGGGTCGGCCAGCAGACCTTCGACCTCACGGAAACGGTCTTCGACTTCATCCAGTTTATGAAACATCGCGGGTCCGTATCCTGGCTTCAGAGGTTGGCGTATTCATCCCGCACCTCCCTGATGGCGCCGCAGGTCATCGATCCCTCCGGACAGGCGGCCTGCAGACAACCTGGACCCGCCGCGGCAAAGATCACCGGGGCAGCCCGCCGGACGAGGCGCAGCATCTCTTTGGCCATGGCGCGAATCTCCCACTGCGCCCGCCGACAGCAGCGCAAATGAAAAAAGTGATGCAGTTCGCGCGCGTTCATGGTCATCACCAGTTTGGTTTCAACGGCATTGGGCAGCACGAAACGCGCGTCCTCGGCCGGCACTCCGGCCTCAAGCAGGCGGGCATAGACTCGTCCGGCCTCGGACATGAAGGTTTCGAAAACTTTACGCAACTCGGGGCTGGCGGCAATCGAGTCGGGCAGCACCGCCGGAAAATTCTCGGCGCTGGACACATAACGCTGGCTCTGTTGAGAAAAGGAGGCGATTCGATGCCGCACCAGTTGGTGGGAACAGGCCCGGCTGATGCCTTCGATACCGAACGTGAACGAGGCATGTTCCAGCACCGAAAAGTGGCCGAGCTTGAGAATTTTTTTCAGCAGCAAAGCCTGATCCTCGGCCTCCTTGGCCAGCAACTGGTCGATATCGGCGGCCGAGTAGCAAAGGCGGGCGGCGGCGGCGCAGGCGCGCTCCGGATCGGGAGTATGGGTCAGCAGCTGTACACGCATGGAAGGAAGTACCCCGCGGCACTCCCGTCGGTCGGCAAGCGACACCAGCCGCCGACCGGCAGGCGATGCCCGCAAAGAGCGGACCCGAATCCCGCGGGCGGCATTCGGGCGGAAAAAAGAAGCGGCCCGGCGGGCCGCTTCCAGGCGTTACTTGTTCTGGCCGTATTTTTTTCGGAACCTTTCGATCCGCCCCGCGGTATCGATCAGTTTCTGCTTGCCGGTAAAGAACGGGTGGCAGGCCGAGCAGATTTCCGTGGTGATATCGCTGCCCTTGGTCGACCGGGTTTCAAAAGTGTTGCCGCAGTGACACTTGACGGTCACCGCCTCGTACTTGGGATGAATGCCTTCTTTCATGATCTGGACTCCTTGTGCCTGGCTTCTGTACAGGCGGATATTTACACCGTTCTCGGTGAACGGTACTAACTAGCATCTTTGCAGGTTTTTTGCAACCGGGAATCGACACCGGAAACCGGCTCGGCGACGCTGGAGAAAAAGACTCCGCAAACGAGCCGGGATGCCCCGCAGACGGACCGATCAGCGGGCTACTTGCCCATATTGTCAAGAAATTCCTGGTTGCTCTCCGCCTCGCCCAGCTTGTCGAGCAGGAAGTCCATGCTGTCGACCACGTTCATGCTCGACAGCACCTTGCGCAACAACCAGATGCGCTGCAGGGCGCCCTCCTCGACCAGCAGCTCCTCGCGGCGGGTGCCCGACTTGTTGATGTCGATGCAGGGAAAGGTCCGCTTGTCCATCAGCCGGCGATCGAGATGCAGCTCCATGTTGCCGGTGCCCTTGAACTCCTCGAAGATGACCTCGTCCATCTTGCTGCCGGTATCAACCAGGGCGGTGGCGATGATGGTCAGGCTACCGCCCTCCTCGATATTGCGCGCAGCGCCGAAGAAGCGTTTCGGCTTATGCAGGGCATTGGAATCGACCCCGCCGGAGAGGATCTTTCCGGACGGTGGCTGAACGGTATTGTAAGCCCGCGCCAGGCGGGTGATGGAGTCGAGCAGGATGACCACGTCGCGCTTGTGCTCAACCAGGCGGCGCGCCTTCTCGATGACCATCTCGGCGACCTGGACGTGGCGGGTGGCCGGTTCGTCGAAGGTCGAGGAAATGACCTCGCCGTTGACGCTGCGCTGCATGTCGGTCACCTCTTCCGGACGTTCATCAATCAGCAGCACGATCAGGTAGGTATCGGGATGGTTGGTGGTGATCGAATTGGCCATATTCTGCAGCAACATGGTCTTGCCGGTACGCGGCGGCGCGACGATCAGGCCCCGCTGGCCCATGCCGATCGGTGTCACCAGGTCGATCACCCGCGCCGGCATGTTGTCAGCGGTGGTTTCCAGAATCAGTCGGCGCTCCGGATAAAGCGGCGTCAGGTTGTCGAACAGAGTCTTGTCGCGGGCAACCTTGGGATCCTCGAAGTTGACCTCGGCAACCTTGAGCAGGGCAAAATAACGTTCCCCTTCCTTGGGCGGCCGGATCTGACCCGACACCGTATCACCAGTCTTCAGGTTGAAACGGCGGATCTGCGACGGCGAAACGTAAATATCATCCGGCCCCGGCAGGTAGTTGGCATCGGGAGCACGCAGAAAACCGAATCCATCGGGCAGGATTTCAAGCACTCCCTCACCATAGATGGCACCATTCTTCTGGGCGGTCGAGTTGAGGATGGCAAAGATCAGGTCCTGCTTGCGCATCCCCGAGGCCCCTTCGATCTTCAGGTCCTTGGCGATCGCGGAGAGATCACCAATCTTTTTCTCTTTCAGCTCTTTCAGATTCATCGAGACTCCTCGTAGCCACCGGCGACGGCATCGGGCGCCGATCCCCTGATGACAGGGGCGACGTACAGGTTGACGGCAGGTGCTTTTTTCCGGGCATACGGCCCTGTTGACATAGGTTAGATTATTTTGAAATCGGCTTTATTCTGGGAAAAATATAGGTCTTTATTATGGTGGGTGCGGCAGTCACCGTCGGATACGATACACAGTATAACAATCGCCGGACGGCAGACAAGCAACGCTTGAGTAAATTTTATTCTTCTTGTTCGACCCGAACCAACCCGGTCAACTCCGGTGAACAGGCAATCAATGAATCAATCAGGCAGGATGCCCAAGTAGACGGACAAACCACTATTAACCCGCCGCCGGATCGATTGTCAATCAGAAAACGGCAGCGGATCTTTCTCCGGCCTACCGCTACCACAGTCCCAGCAACCCGGAACCAAGCGAACTGCTCAGATGTTCGAAGAGATCAGCATAAGGCTTCGGATAACTGTCGTTGCTGAACAGGTTGCTTTTTTCTTCACTCAGAGTCCGTTCCAACCCCGGCAGGGTGATATCCCTGATCTTGACCTGGTCAGTCTTGTTGTAAAAGGCCTCGTCAAAGTCAGGATACTGCAGATCGAGGAATGTTTCGCTGCCCTCGCCGGGATACTCCCAGACCACCTCGCCATCCGGCAACACGACCATCGCCTGAACCTGAATGGTCTGGTAACTCGCTTCAAGGTAACTGAGCAGGGTTCGGTCACGACGGCTTTCAACCCGGTCGAGACCATTGAAAATGACAACCAGCAGACCGTCAACGACGTGATCGGCGCACAAGGACGCCACCGCGGCACGATTGAAACGATACTTGCGATAAATGCGGCTTCCCTCCCCCTCGATGCTCTGTCCGGCGATCAACTGCCGGAAGAGACTGTCGGGAGATCCCTTCACATCCCTGACATCGAAATAGCTCTTTTCCTTGCGCAGCATGTCAACCAGGCGCTGTTCCTTGTCGACATTCTGGCGCCGCAGTAGCGCCAGGATCTTGTCTCCCTGCGGATGGTTCGGCAAAGACCCGGGATCAACCAGCAGCGGAACCACCCCCAGGGTCTTGACCTTGCTCTGGTATTCCTTTTTCGGCAGCAGGTAGCTCCCCCCGGAACAACCGGTCAACAGCAGAATCAGCAGCAGGGCAAATACGCGAACCATAGTCATCTCCTCTTTTCGGCATCGACAGATGAAGAAAGGAACAGCCGAAAGCGATTATAACGGAATTTTCCTGGAGAGGAAATCAGTGGTTCCCCCTCGATGCGACCAGCGGAATCCGATGTTCTCCTCCCCTCTTGACAGCACAGCAATCCTGCAGGATGCTAACGAACTGCGGAATGGGCACGATGCTATTCTGTAAACGGGCCATTGCCCGAATTCATTGAAATCTGTTATTGGAAGGAGAGCCCCATGAACATCCTGTCCCGTCCCCTGCTGATCTGTTTCTTCTGCCTGACCCTGCCCCTGACCGCCTCCGCCGCCACCCTGCAGCCGCTCGGCATCAAAGACGCCGCCACCCTGGCAAGCGGCACGGGTGAGTTGCGTTTCGGCATTGCCTACCTGTCCGACAGCTACCTGCTGTTTCAGCGGCAGGGCAGCGACCGTACTCAGGTTTCGGTTCCGGAACTGGACCTGACCCTGGGTCTCGGCAAGCGGATCGAGGTCGAGGCGATCTACGAACTGCTGCTGCTCGACGAAACCGGCCGGGACTCGGATATCGGCAGCGGGGATCTGCGGCTGGCGACCAAGATCAACCTGATCCAGGAAGACCTGCAGCTGCCGGCCATCAGCCTGCGCGTCGCCACCAAGCTTCCCAACGCCAGCCGAACAGACGGTTTCGGCACCGACGAGGCCGACAATTTCATCGACCTGCTGGTATCACGCACCTTTCCGACATTCAGTCTGCACACCAACCTCGGGCTGGCGATTCTCGGCGACCCGAACGACAGGCAGGATGACAAGCTGCATTACGCCTTTGCCGTCAGCTACCCGTTACCGGCCCACAACCTCAACCTGCTGGCCGGCATCGAAGGCTACGACTTCGGTCCCGACAACCTCAACGACCGCGGCACCCTGACCGCCGGAGCGCAGATCCGGCTCGGCGGCTCCACCATCGATCTCGGCGCCTCGGTCGGATACCGCAGCCGCAGTGAAGACTGGGGCCTGCGGGCCGGACTCACCACCCCGTTCGACCTTCCCGAGGGATGGTAACCGGGTCACATCTTCGGGAACAGCGGGGAATACTCCTGACGTCAAAGAAAGACGCCCCCCAGCGAAGCAACTCCGCCGGCGGAGCCGATTTCAGTTCCGCCGGCACTTTTTGTCCCAGAAACTCCAGGGCCGCCGCCAGCCAATCCCCCGCGGCATGAACGTCCAGCGGCAGAGAACCATGGCGCTTGCTCAACTTTTCGCCGTCGGCAGCCAGGGCCAGGGGCAGGTGAAGGTAATCCGGCACCTGCCAGCCGAGGCACTGGTGCAGGTAAATCTGCCGCGGCGTCGAACCGAGCAGATCGGCACCACGCACCACCTGGCTGACGCCGCAGTCATGGTCGTCGATCACCACCGCCAACTGGTAGGCGAAAAGACCGTCGGCGCGGCGCAGAACAAAATCCCCAACCACCGTCGCCAGGTGCTGCTCGACAACACCGAAAACCAGGTCACAGAAAGTAACCGCCTCGGCCGGCACCCGCAGCCGTTCAGCCCGTGGCCGACGACCGGGAGGAAGCCCGGCTCGGCAGGTCCCGGGATAGACCGGTCCCTCCTCCCCGGCATGGGGAGCACTGGCCAGCACCTCCCGGCGACTGCAGCCGCAATCGAAGACCAGGCCACGACCGCGCAGCTCGTCCAGTACCTGCCGATAGCGCTCATCCCGCCGGCTCTGCCAGAGGACCTCCCCGTCCCACTCGAAACCGCACAACTCCAGGGCACGCAGGATCTCGTCCGCTGCCCCGGGGATCACCCGCGGCCGGTCCAGATCCTCCATGCGCAGCAGCCAGCGTCCTCCGATGCGGCGGGCCAGGCAATAACTGCCGACCGCCGCCACCAGCGAACCGAAGTGCAGCGGCCCGGTGGGACTCGGCGCGAAACGACCGACGTATTCAGTTGTTCCGAAATCCTGATTCACACCTCACACCTCACACCTCACACCTCACACCTCACACCTCGCACCTCGCACCTCGCACCTCGCACCTCGCACCTCGCACCTCGCACCTCGCACCTCGCACCTCGCACCTCGCACCTC
>NZ_NAAD01000029.1 GCF_002093115.1 Geothermobacter hydrogeniphilus
AATACCTGCGGTCGTTGCCGAATCGTAAAGACCTGGTCGGAATCATCTCTGCTCAACCATTGCCCGGTTACGGCATCTTTGGCAGTCACGCGAACCAAGGCCGTGGTGGTGGAAGTGTTCGGCACCTGCCATTGCAAACTGGAACCAGCAACTCCACTCTGGATGACAGTCCAAGTTGTACCAGTGTCAAGGGAATAGAGTACTGTGTAGTTCACATTGCCGGAAACCGCTGTCCAATCAATCGTTGAAACAGAGTTCCCTTGCAAAACCTCTCCCCCATTAGGGGACAATACCTGCGGTCGTTGCCGAATCGTAAAGACCTGGTCGGAATCATCTCTGCTCAACCATTGCCCGGTTACGGCATCTTTGGCAGTCACGCGAACCAAGGCCGTGGTGGCGGGGGTGTTCGGCACCTGCCATTGCAAACTGGAACCAACAACTCCACTCTGGATGACAGTCCAAGTTGTACCAGTGTCAAGAGAATAGAGTACTGTGTAGTTTGCCATCGCACTGTAAGTCACCCAAGAAATAGTTACGTTGGATGCCCCCAAAAACCTCTCCCCACCATTCGGTGAAACAACCCTGAAACTGGTGTTCTCATCCGCTCCGAGATCTTCTGCCGAACCGGTCGGTCTGATATCGCCGTCATAATCAAAAGCCAATTCGCTCGGCGCTACCGTCTGCCCCGCATCAAGGGCAGGAGAAGTCAGCGTGATGTGATAATCACCCAGCCCGATATTCAGCTCGGTAAAGCGTACTGAAATATTATTCCCGCCCTCATCAAGGGTCGCCGCGCTCTGCAGGGTGTTCTGGTAGGAGAGGGCGAACTGCGGGTTGCCGGTGATATTGCTGCCGGTGTTGTAGTTCTCACCGTTGAAACCGGTGAAACTTGTCAACAGCGAACTGGTCGGGTTGAGGGCGCTGGTTCCCGGGACCGCCTCGCCGGTGATGCCGAGGTCCCAGACGCCGTCCAGGGTGATAGCGGCGCCGCCGACATTGATCCCCTGGTGGTGATAGGCCCGGTTCTGATAGATGATATTGTTGACCAGTGTCGGGTCGGGAATCGCCGTTCCGGCAGCAGTCGCCAGGGCGCCACTGTGAACATTGGCCTGAATTCCCGCCGGCATCGGCGTGGAGGGATCCAGGTTGCCGGTGGGGAAGGCTGCCAGAGCAGTAGCCGTGCTGTCATTGTTGGCGATGGTATTGTTGCTGATATCAACGTTGATTGCATCCTGCAGTGAAATCCCGCCGCCGCCCATGGCGGCAACATTGTTGACGATCATGTTGTTGTAAATCTTGGCGACAGCACCGAGATCCGCCGCTGTATTGAGCCCGGAAATACGGATTCCGCCACCGTAACCGGCCCCTGACATGTTGCTCTGGATCAGGTTGGCGTTGATGGTCACCGACCCGCTGCCGGTGCCACCGGTTTCGTTGCCGATGAAGATGCCGCCGCCGTCGCCGCCGCCGGGAGCGAAGTAGAAGACTTCGTTGAGGGCGATGATATTGTCCTGGATCCTGCCGCCACCACTGGTACCGATGTGGCTGATACCGGCGCCGAACCAGCGGCTGAAGTTGCCCTCGATCAGGTTGTTGGCGACAAGGTAGTTGGTGGAACCGGAGTAGAGGCTGATACCACCGCCGCCATTGACACCGGAATTCTTCAACACCAGGTTGTCATGGATATAGACGCCCGGGTTGTTCTTGATCGTCTGCGGGACGCCGACGGTAATACCGCCACCGTACTGGCCCTGGTTACCGGTGATCTCATTGTTGCTGATTTCAACCTGGTATCCACCATCCAGCACGTAAATGCCGCCACCGACCGTTGACCCGGTCAGGTAGAAACCATCCACCTTGGCGTGATCACCGTCGGCGACAAAAGCATTGCCGGTGGCATTGCCCATCACCAGGATAACCGGTACCTCGTTGGCGGCATTGACGGTTCCGCCGAGGCCGGTCAGTTTGTCCCGCCAGTCCTGGATAATCGCCTGCGAGGAGGGCCGGCCATTGATGATGGTTCCCCGACCCGAGCCCTGCAGGGTCACTTCTTTGTACAGAATCACGTTCTCGTTATAGGTCCCGGCCGCGACAAAGATACGGTCTCCGGGGAGGGTCTGAACAGCGTCAATCGCTGCCTGGATCGAACCATAAGGGAAGTCAACCGAACCGTCAGGCGTTGAGCTGCCGGGGTAGGCAACAAAAACGTCCTTACCGAGTCCGCAGCCACCGAAGACCACCGAAACAGCGTTCCGGCTCTTGTTGCCGTTATCCCCCCGGGTCACATAAAGCGGGCCGCCGGTCGTGGCTCCAACCGGAACCGTGGCCGTAATGGTCGCGTCCGTCCAGCTGGTAATCGTCAGGGCGACGCCATGCATGGTCACCGTACCCGGAACGGTACCGAAACCAAAATCGCGGGTAATAACGGCAGAGCTGCCCTGAACCGCCGGGTCGTAATCGGGATTCGGCACCTGGGTGGCGCCGGCCGAAGTCAGGGTCAGGGTTTCGCCCGTGGCACAGACCAGTGGTGCCAGGCCGCTGGGACCGACAACCGAATCGATCACCGGAACCCCATCAGCCGGATTGACATCGAGCGAAGTACTCGGATAACCGACAAAGGCCGCGGTCGGGACGATCGGTGAGTCGATATAGCTGGTGCGCCCCGGTTCAAACTGGAATACCCAGGGGGTAATCGCGTAGTTCGGATCGAAGTGCGGGTCACTGATGCGCGGTCCGGTCGGGTTGGCCGGATCCTGCATCAGGGGATCATTGAGGATGATGTTGAGCATCGACAGGGTCACCCCTGAAGGTGATGCCTGGTCAACGGAATAAGTTCCAGGCGCGAGGAACTCATATGTGCCGAATTCATCGCTGTAGGTATGAGCCACTTCATGCCCGGCCCAGTCCCGCAACGAGACCGGCAGCCAGGATGGGGTCATTTTCTCACCGAAGGCGGGACTGGCGGCATTGAATTCAGGCGCCACGTCATTGTTGATGAAGCCGACCCCGCGGGCCGCCTTGGGAACCTCGGTCAACAGGAAGAAGTTGGCCGCGGCGTTCACCGAAGAAACAACCGCCACCTGTTTGCGATCGCAGAGCGGCCGTGTCGTGCCGGCATAAGGCGCGGCAATCAGGTCGGCCGGGTCGACCCCGGGCAACTCCGTCGTTCCATCCGAGTTGAATGTCAGATAAGCCGGAACCGTGTGCGGGTCACCGACACAGACCGGGGGAAGAATCTTGGTGCTGGGAATGTACTGCTCGCCGAAATCAACATTCTTGTTTTCTTCCTTGAGCAATTCATAGCCGGGCGGGGTGGCCGCCTCGACAATATAGGTGCCCGACGTAAGCGGTACAGGAGTATCCGTGCCGAAACCGGCCCCCAGGCTGCGTTCGTAATGGTCAAAGAAGGCATAACCGCCGTCGAAGACACCGGGCCGGACCTGGTTCCAGGTCCCATAGCCGTCATAGCATTCGGCTACCGTCGACCCATGCACCACCGGCAGGCTCTGATGAACGCATCCGGTCGGCTTGTTGTCGTTCCAGCTGTCGGTATAGACAATCTGCACCGCATCACCGAAATCGAAGGTACCGTTGTTGTTGCGGTCCACATCCTCCGGTCCCCTGGTGTAGGTCGGTCCCGGAGCGACCATGGGATTCCAGTTGAAGGGATAGTTGTCGACATCGGCCAGCCGAGGTTGGCCGCCGCCCAGCGCGCAGGTCGGGTCAATGGCGCCAGCAGCATCGAAACAGTCGATAACCTGGTCGCCGTCGCTGTCATCATAGAGAGCAACCTGGACATCCGGAATCCCCGGTTCCCAGATTTCGGCAACAGCGATACGGGGGTCATCCTCGGCACGGGTTACGGCGTAATGGACGATGCCGGAAATGCCGCCGTTCTCATCGTCAGGAGTACCATACTGGCCATCCGGCCCCGGCCCGTAGAGGTCCTTGCCCCAGTCGATGACGTTGGTCTGGTTGAGGTAGAGCTGCATCGCCTGGAGCAGCACCGGACCGGTCTCGGTACGGGAAAGATTGTTGCCGGTATTGGGATTGACGGTCGCCTGGCTCTGCGGCGCCAACTGGTCAAAGGACGGGATCGTCCACCCGCTGGCGGCCGGAATCGTCCCTCCTTTGTCAACGGCCGTGGTCATGCCGGTCGCCTTGTAGCGCAGGAAATCAACCTCGGCGACCAGCCACTTGAAGAACGGGAAAACCTCGGGGAGGGAATAATCCCCCTCCGGATCGGTCACTGTCGCCTGGTAAATGGTGCCGTCACGGAAACGGATGTTGACCGCCTGGCTCATGATGCCGACTTCGCCGGGATCGCGGAAACCGTTGTGCGCCTTGGCCGGGTTGCCGCCACCGTCATCCTTGAAGACGTTGCCGACCAGGGTCCCGAACCAGCGGTTCGACATCCAGGTGCGGTTGATGTCACGTGATCCGCTGACTGGGTCGGGAACCTGCACCGGATGAAAACCGAACAGGGCGTCGAGCGGCTTGTCCCAGGTCACCAGCTGGTAGCTGTTGTCGGGAACATTGTTGATGACAAAATTGCTGGTCGCGTCGCAGGGTGCCGCGTAGAGCCCCTGTCCGGTGATACCGTCGTTGATACCGACCCAGCAGTCAGCGACCGGCGGACCGATGTCAAAGGTCATGTTGTTCGGTGGCGCGGCATAGTGATTGAAACGGTTCTGCCCGCGAATAACGCCAGTCGCGGTGGTGCGATCGACATAATGCGGATCGTTGGTGTCAGTGATATTCCACGGCAGCTCCGCCGGAACGACAAAACCGTAGAACATGTGCCAGGGAGAAGCGGCACCGAACTGCTCGATGAAGAAACGCGCTTCATCGGCCATCACCCAGGCGTCAACCGTCGGCGTCCCCTCGATGGTCGAAGTCAGGATGTACTCCTTGCCGTCATGCGGCGGGTAGACGATAACCCCGTACTTGCCGGGGCGCAGGTACTTGATCAGCGCCTCACCCGGCATCAGGTTCCAGGGGTTGAGGCTCGGATCAGCCGTAACCGGTGTGCTGGTATCGCAGATACTCTGTCGTTCGGGCACCGGGGTGGTATCGACGGCAAACCCCTGGGCCTTGCAGTAGTCGGCCTCGGTCAGGGTCGTGACCGTGCCGGTGCCATAGGCGACCACGATCGGGTTGCCGGCGGCATCGAGCGTCGGCGCGCCGGTCACGGCATTGAACTGGTAGGTGGTGCCGAGCGGATTACCGAAGGCGTCGGTCCACAGGGGACCGCCCCAGGCATCGCTGATCACCACCGAAGCGCCGCCGATGCCGGGCTCCTGCTGGAGGTTGTCCGGAGCATTGTTGATCGGCCAGTGGTCACGGAACGCGAAGACCGAAATCTGGGCGGTCGGCAGAGGCATCTGGTTGACCACCACCGTCACGCTGCCGGCATTCGCCGGCACCTGGGTGCCGCTCAGAGCGTATCCCGAGTTCGGCATGACCGAAACATAGTAGCGCTCAGCCGGGTCGACATCGATCGCGACCGGACCGGTCGCCCTCCCCTGGGCCGGCTGGGCCGGATCAGTGTTCTGCAGCATGGCCAGCGGCGCATAACTGTTGTGGATGGCAAAGGAGGCCTGATTGGCAGTGGGATTGACCTTGTCCACCGTCGGATCTGTATCGAAGGTATTGTCCACCTCGACCAGGTAGCGGAACTCAGTGGTAATGGGGGTTCCGTTGCCATCAACCACGTTGAGGGTGAAGGCCTCCGCCTGAAGTGCCGCCAGGCCAAGAAGTGCGGCCGTGATGACCAGAGTTCTCGTACTCACTGCACGTCTGAAAAATTGCTGCATCCCCAATGTCCACATATGCTGCCTCCTTGCCTGAGACGCGTTAAACTGTTTGGCCATCAAGCTGTTGTTTGTTCCGGGATGGCTCGATATTGAGAGCTTGAAACCAAAAAAATCGCGACAAAATCCGCGCTGAAGGGAGATATCGAAAACCTGTCGCCCGCCGGTCCTGCCATAGCTGAAAAGATCAGTTCATACTTGAGAGGATAACCCTGTTTCATGAGAGCCAATCGACAGTTCCGGAAGTGCTTCACCCCGGTTCGAAACTGTGCAAATGCCCACTTGCGTAGAAAAACTCTAGAATGAAAACCGAAAAGGTCAAGTTTTATTCCCGTTATTTTTTGCTAACATGGACAAAAGGAGGACCAGGTAAAACTGAATGGTCAGAGGAGAGTAAAACGTATCTTCAAGAAAAGTCTATGGGGAGAAATCCCCGTTTTTAAGGTAGGATTTTCCTACCTGGCCGCCCCGATCATCGTTCGATTCGTCCGACAATCCTCGGGGAAACTGCTAGTATGCTTCAGACTTGAATCCATCGGTTCATGCCCGCGAACCGGGCTGATGCCGCAGAAACCCGACTTAATCCCTGAACTGGATAAATGCCATGTCTCTCCGACTCCTGTTTCCGCCCGGCTTCTTTTTTCTCGTCCTGCTGCTCACCTTCGTCAGCGGAACTCCAGCCTCGGCCAAATATGAACGCAGTCTCGAAACCTATCTGGCGCCCGATGTCACCCTGATCAACCAGGACCGCCAGCCGGTCCAGCTGAGACAACTCCTCAACAGCGGCAAACCGGTCCTGCTCGACTTCATCTATGCCACCTGCACCACGATCTGCCCGGTCCTCTCCGCCGGATTTTCCAACCTGCAGAAAAAACTCGGGGATGAAGCCGCCGGAGTCCAGTTCGTCTCGATTTCCATCGACCCCGAGCATGATCGGCCGGAAATCATGAAAACCTACCTTACCCGTTACCGTGCCCGGCCCGGCTGGGACTACCTGACCGGGACGCGGACCGACATCGACCAGGTCATGCACGCCTTTGACGCCTATGTCTCAGACAAGATGTCCCACTATCCCCTGACCCTGATCAAGGTGCCGGGCAAGGATCAATGGCTGCGCATCTACGGCCTGACCAGTACCCGTGATCTCCTCAGGGAATATCGGCAGCTCTACCCCGGGAAAGCAAAATAGGCATGCGATGGCTCTATGGCTTTCTGCTGTCGGTTTTGTTCCTGCTCGGATCCGCGGCCCCCGGGCAGACGGTAAATCTTGTCGGCGGCCTGACCCCGGATCAGGCCATCAAGGCCGGAGAGCGCATGTACCGTGAAGGAATTCTTCCTTCCGGCAAACCGATGCAGGCCCTGGTGCAGGGCGACATCCCGGTTGACGGGCGCATGTTCACCTGCCGGAACTGCCATCTGCGCAGCGGCCTCGGAACGGCTGAAGGAACCATCATTTCCCTGCCAACCAACGGTCGCAAACTGTTCCGCACCCTGCATCGTGGATCAGAAATTGAAACCAACCCGCCGCGGCACCTGCTGGCCAGGCCCTTTCAAAGCGAGGATATCCGCCCGACCTACACCGATGAAAGCCTGGCCGATGCCATCTGGACCGGGAGAACACCGAGCGGTCGCGAGCTGAGCGCGTCGATGCCGCGCTACCTGCTCGACCCCCCGGACATGGACATCCTGGTTTATTATCTGAAGCATCTTTCTACCGACTTTTCCCCGGGAGTCGACAAACAGACCCTCTTTTTCGCCACCGTCATCACTGACGAGGTCCCTGCAAAAGACCGTCGCTCCATGCTCGGCGTTCTGCAGGCCTACATCCGGGACCACAACGCCCGCTCCCGACATGACGAAAAACGTGCCCGCCACGGCCCTTTCTATCGTCAGGACCGCTTCGCCCCCTACCGTCGCTTTGATCTCAGCATCTGGGAACTGCATGGTCCACCCTCAACCTGGGAAAAACAACTCACGGATTACGCGGCCCGCAAACCGGTCTTTGCCCTGCTGGGAGGAATCTCAACCCGGGACTGGACCCCGATTGACAACTTCTGCAACAAAAATAAAATTCCGTGCATCTTCCCGGTGACTGACAACCCCGGGCTGAACCCCGACAACTGGTACACTCTCTATTTTTCCCGGGGACTGGTTGAAGAAGCAGAAACTGCGGCCCGCTATCTGGCCGGCAACAAAACGGAAACGGTTCCCCCGTTGCTGGTGTACGACAACACTGCGCGCAGCCGAACCCTGACTGAAGCCTTCATCCGCCAGTGGACAACCCTGGGACAAAAGCCGATCCGCACCCTGCAGTTGCCGACCGGCACTCAGGCGCGTCGGGCGTTCTGGCAAAGAATCCTTGCGTCAGGACAACAGGCGTCGCTGGTTCTCTGGCTGCAGCGGAGCGCGATGAAGGAACTCTTCACCCTGGCCCCGCGGCATAGCGCTCTGCAATCCCTGTTGCTCTCCTGGAGGATGCTTGACAACAGCAGCGCCGGACTGCCGGAATCCTGGCGCGACAAGATCCGCCTGACCTACCCCTACCGGTTGCCGGGACAGTTGAACAGCCGCCTCAGCTTTGTCAAATCATGGCTCAGGTTGAAAAAACTGCCGATAGAGAATCTGTACATCCAGGCCCAGACCTATTTTCTCGGCTGGGTTCTTACCGGCAGCACACGAATGATGGGAGATGACTTCTACCGGGACTACTTCCTCGATGTCATCGACATGATGAACGATGAAGTCTATGCCATTGCGACCGTTCCGAGGGCCAGCTTCGGCGCCGGACAGCGTTATGCCGTCAAGGGTTGCTACATTGTCGGGCTGGATGGAAAGGACCCGGCAAAGCTGGTGCCGCTGACGCCTTGGGTGGTTTATTGAGATGTGAGATGTGAGATGTGAGATAATTGTGGTTTCAGCCGGCATGGCTGTCAACGTACAAAGCCCCCGGCCGATTCTCGGCCGGGGGCTTTTTTGCGCGTTAAACGGGATTCAAGCAGCTTATTACATCATGCCGCCCATGCCGCCCATGCCGCCCATGTCGGGCATGCCGCCGCCGGCAGGAGCTTCATCCTTCGGCAGATCAGCGATGCAGGCCTCGGTGGTCAGCATCAGGCCGGCAACCGACGCGGCGTTCTGCAGAGCCGAACGGGTCACCTTGGTCGGGTCGATGATACCGGCTTCGATCAGGTCACCGTACTCACCGCTGGCGGCGTTGAAGCCGAAAGCGCCTTTGCCGTTGAGGACCTTGTCAACCACGATGGATCCTTCAACACCGGCATTGGCGGCAATCTGCCGCAGCGGCTCTTCAAGGGCGCGACGGACGATGGCGACACCGAACTTCTGCTCGCCTTCAGCCTTGACCTTGTCCAGGTCGGCAACGGCACGCAGCAGAGCAACCCCGCCACCGGCGACGATCCCCTCTTCAACCGCGGCGCGGGTCGCATGCAGGGCATCTTCGACGCGAGCCTTCTTCTCCTTCATCTCGGTCTCGGTGGCGGCGCCGACCTTGACCACGGCAACCCCGCCGACCAACTTGGCGAGACGCTCCTGCAGTTTCTCACGATCGTAATCGCTGCTGGTCTCCTCGATCTGGGCACGGATCTGCTTGACGCGGCCCTCGATGTCGGCTTCGCTGCCGGCACCATCGATGATGGTGGTGTTGTCCTTGTCGATGACGATCCGCTTGGCGGTACCGAGCATGTCAAGGGTAGCGGCCTCGAGGCTGAAACCGACTTCCTCGGAAATCACCCGGCCACCGGTGAGGACGGCGATATCTTCGAGCATCGCCTTACGACGGTCACCGAAACCGGGGGCCTTGACGGCGGCGACATTGAGAGTGCCGCGCAGCTTGTTGACCACCAGGGTCGCCAGCGCTTCACCTTCGACATCCTCGGCGATGATCATCAGCGGCCGACCCTGCTTGGCGACCGGCTCAAGGATCGGCAGCAGGTCCTTCATGTTGCTGATCTTCTTGTCGTGGATCAGGATCAGGGCGTCTTCCATCACCGTTTCCATGCGCTCGGCATCAGTGACGAAGTAGGGGGAGAGGTAGCCGCGATCGAACTGCATCCCTTCGACGGTCTCCAGGGTGGTCTCCATCGACTTGGCTTCCTCGACGGTGATGACCCCTTCCTTGCCGACCTTCTCCATCGCCTCGGCGAGAATGTTGCCGATGGTCTCGTCGGAGTTGGCCGAGATGGTGCCGACCTGAGCGATCTCGGTGTGATCCTTAATCGGCTTGGAAAGCTCTTTCAGGGACGCGACCGCCACTTCGACCGCCTTGTCGATGCCGCGCTTGATTTCCATCGGGTTGTGCCCGGCGGTCACCAGCTTGACGCCCTCGCGATAGATGCCCTGGGCGAGCACGGTGGCGGTGGTGGTGCCGTCACCGGCGATATCGGACGTCTTGGAAGCAACTTCCTTAACCAGCTGGGCGCCCATGTTCTCAAACTTGTCTTCGAGCTCGATTTCCTTGGCGACGGTCACGCCGTCCTTGGTGATCAGCGGAGCGCCGAAGGATTTTTCGATCACGACATTACGGCCCTTGGGACCGAGAGTCACTTTGACGGCATTGGCCAGGCTGTTGACACCGACCAGAATTTTCGCGCGGGCGTCCTGCCCGAATTTGATTTCTTTTGCAGCCATGTTGGTGAATCCTCCTCGTTATGTGTTCGTGCAGCGCGACGCGCTGTGTTATTCGACGATCCCCATGACGTCGTCTTCACGCATCATCAGGTATTCCTTGCCGTCAACCTTGACTTCGGTGCCCGCGTACTTGCCGAACAGCACCGTGTCACCGGCCTTGACATCAAGCGGCAGAACCTTGCCGTCCTCGGTCTTTTTGCCGTTGCCGACGGCGATAACCTTGCCCTGCTGCGGTTTTTCCTTGGCGGTATCGGGAATGATCAACCCGGAGGCGGTGGTGGTTTCCTCTTCGAGGCGTTCGACGATGATGCGGTCATGCAGTGGTCTGATGTTCATTTTCTACAACTCCTTTCAGTGATAATGAATAGACTGGTCTGCCCAGTAGACTGGCGAGTGAAAGAGTTCCATTGTTAGCACTCGACGGCGATGAGTGCTAACAATGGAACAGGGCTAAATATAATCAGCCTTCAGCGATTGTCAAGGTCTTTTTGCAGGGAATTTTGAAGAGGGGGACTGCTCAGGATCCGGCCAGGGATTTCAGCAGTTTCTGCGCCAGGGTGGTGGCGATATCGGTCGCCAGGCGGCGGCGCTGAACAAGGATATTGCTGTAATCGTGTTCGAAGAAAATCTCACGGGGATATTCCATCACCAGGGTCGGTTCAGGCTGCCCCGGCTGGAAGAGTTTCAGGCGGCTGCGGGAACGGATGGTGGTGGCACAGCAGCCCGACTCCTCGACATAGGCGAACAGATCACCGGTCAGGTAATAATGGTCGGCCAGCCAGTCTTTATCAATGGTGGACAGATCCTGCTTGAGGATGACGAATTCGTAACGGTCAGCCGCACCCTCGGCGTTCAGGGCATCGACAAACTGGTCGAAAATGCCTTCTTCCACCTCCCGCGGCACCATCACCGTGGTGAAGGGGACAACATAGATCTTTTCGTTCGGCGGGACCACGGAAAAACCTTTTCCGGTATGGACCGCCGGTCGCTGATGACAGGCGCTCAACAGGACCAGGCTCAACAACAGAATCGCAACAGACTTCATGATTCGCACCATCTCCCAACCAGGCATCATCAGGCGACCAGGGCGCCGCCGCAGGAAGAACCGCAGCCGGCGGTACAACCGAAGCAGTGACTGCCGGTGGCAATGGTTCGTCCATCCAGGCACCCGGGATCGAGATCGTCGATATGCTGCGGCAGGCCATCCTGAAGCCCGAGCCCAAGCACAATGTTGAAGTCACAGTCGGCCAGGGTCCCATCCCAGGCGACACAGATCTGGTGACGACACATCAGGCCGTCCACCGTCATCGGGTTGAAGGAATCCTCCAGCAGGGCGCGATAGTTCTCCTCCTGTTCCCGACGCCGCAGGTCCTCAAGAAACCGGCCGATGGGCATATTGGTAATCGTCAGCAGACGGGTGAACTCGACCCCGTGTTCCTGCCGCAGGTAGTCGCGATAGTCGTTTTCCAGTCCTTCCTGGCCGGGGGGAAGGCTGGGACCGCCGGGGTTGAAGACCAGGTTCAGCGGCAGCTGCGGGTCGCGGCCGTAACCGAGACTGTTCAACAACCGCAACGCCTCGATGCTGCGACGATAGACACCGCTGCCGCGCTGGGCATCAACATTACTGTCGAGGTAGCAGGGTAGGGAGGCAACCAGCTGCACCTGCTGGTCGCGAAAGAAATCCGGGGTCTGCTGCTGACCTTCTTCAAACAGGACGGTCAGATTGGTTCGCACCTGAACCGGATGCCCGCTTTTGCGCAACCCGGCAATAAACGGTTTGAGTCCCGGATTCAGTTCCGGTGCGCCGCCGGTAATATCGACCTGGCTGCCGGGAAAGGCATCGGCCAGACGCCGCACCGACTGCATGGTCTGAGCACTCATGACTTCGGTCCGACGGGGGGAACCCTCGACGTGGCAGTGACGGCAGCTGAGATTGCAGCGCAGACCGACATTGACCTGGATGATACGGGGGATGTCCGCATTGAGATCCCGGCCGGTATTCTTCCGGACGGTACGATCGAACTCGTTCATCGGTTCTCCAGAAAAGGCGCGCGGATCAACCGAACGCGGTGAACAGTGACAACTTCAGTTCCCGGCGGCTCCCACCGCAGTCAGGAAGAGAGCAGGCGATTGATTTCCTCCAGCAGCAACGACCGGCTGAGCGGCTTCTGCAGGAACCCGTCGGCTCCGGACTGACGGGCGAGGCGTCGCAACTCGTCGCGCGGCTTGGTCGAGATCAGCACCACCGGAATCGTCCGACTTACCTCCCGCGATTTCATGCGCCGAGCCTTGCGGTCGCCGGAAACATCCGGCAGGACCACGTCCATCAGGATCAGGTCGGGCGGCGGGGACGCTTCAATCAACGGGTTGGCCGACAGCGCGCACTCGGCCGTAACCACTTCAAACCCGGCTTCATCCAGCATATCCCGGGTAATTTCACGAGTCAGACGACAGTCATCAACGACCAGAATCTTCTGCGACATTGCCCCCCCTGATGAAGTCACCAGAATACGCCTGAACAGTGGCCCAAACCGGCCGATTTCACTTATTCAAATACTGGCATTAATGATGTAACCATAACACAGCACACGACAATACTGTCAACGCCGGCGGCAATCCGGCCGACCGAAAGGATCTCAGGCGGGCTCCAGACCGGCGAACTTGAGCAACAGTTTTTTCGCGCCGACCGTATTGAAAAAGACAATCACCTTCTGATTGTCTCCCCGCCCCTCGATACGCCGTACGGTCCCCAGGCCGAACTTGACGTGCCGCACCCGCAGGCCGATACGCAACCCCTCCTCGGCTTCGGGAACCAGTCGCACCTCCTCGAAACCGGTTTCCGGTTCCTCAATCTCCGGAGCCTGAGGCACCTGGGAAAAAACCGAGGCCAGGTTGTGCTCCGCGGGTCTGCGCAGACCGGAGTCGGCCGGTTGCGCCAGCAGGCGCAGCGGGATTTCATCCAGGAAACGGCTGCGGGCATTGTACTGGTAACTGCCGAATACCCGCCGCCGCCGGGCGTGTGTCAGAAAAAGCCGACGCATGGCGCGGGTCATGCCGACATAGCAGAGCCGTCGTTCCTCCTCGACATCCTCCTCATCGCCACTGCGACTGTGCGGAAAGAGTCCTTCTTCCATACCGGTCATGAAAACCACCGGAAATTCAAGCCCCTTGGCCGCGTGCAGGGTCATCAGCGTCACCCGGTCGAGGCTGCGGTCGTAGGAGTCGAGATCCGTCACCAGGGCGACCTGTTCCAGGTAATCGCCGAGACCGGCCTCGCTGCCGCGGTGTTCCTCCATTCCCTTGAGCAGTTCCTCGAGGTTCTGCAGCCGTTCCTTCGCCTCGCGGGTCTTCTCTTCACGCAGAGCCGGACCGTAGCCGGTTTCCTCGATCAGTTCGGCGGTCAGTTGCGGGTAAGGCAGCCTTTCCAGACGCCGCGCGAAGGAGTCCATCATTTCAACAAAGGCCCGCACCCGACGGGCGGCGGCCCCGCCCAGGCCGCCCCGCTCAAGAGCAAGGCGGCAGGCCGGGAGGAAACCGCCGGCTTCCGCCTCGAAAGGCTCGATCCTACCGACGGTGGTCTTGCCGATACCGCGCGGCGGAACGTTGATGATCCGCTTCGCCGATACCGAGTCGGCCGGGTTGACCAGCACCCGCAGGTAGGCGAGCACGTCCTTGATCTCCATGCGGGCGAAAAACTTCAGGCCGCCGAACATGGCATAGGGAATGCGCTCGCGAACCAGGGCCTCCTCCAGCACCCGGGACTGGGCATTGGTCCGGTAAAACACTGCCATGTCACGCAGATGCAGCCCGTCTCCGCGCAATTGGCCGATCTGCCGGGCGACAAACCGTGCTTCTTCAAGATCATCCGGCAGGGCTTCCAGGACCAGCGGTTCCCCGGCATCGTTTTCGGTCCAGAGGGTTTTGCCCTTACGATCGACATTCCGCGACACCACCTCGCCGGCCGCTTCGAGGATGGTCCCGGTCGAACGGTAATTCTGTTCCAGACGGATGGTGACGGTACCGGGATAGTCCCGCTCGAAGCCGAGAATATTACCGATCTCGGCTCCGCGCCAGGCATAGATCGACTGGTCATCGTCGCCGACCACGCAGAGGTTGCGGTGTTCCCGCGCCAGCAGGTCGACCAGCCGATACTGGACGCCGTTGGTATCCTGAAACTCATCCACCAGCAGGTAGTGAAAGCGCTGCCGCCAGCGTTCCAGCACTTCGGGATGTTCGCTGAACAGTCGCACGGTCAGCAGCAGCAGGTCACCGAAATCAACCGCATTGGCCTGCTGCAGGCGCTGCTGGTACAGGGCATAAAGATCATCGATCAGCTCTTCGAGGTAACCGCCGGCCGGCAGCTGTCCCGGCAGCAGGCCGTTGTTCTTGGCCCGGTCGATAGCCGCGGCCAGGGCGTTCGGCCGCAGGGTCTTTTCACTGATACCGCGCTCGGCGAGCAGATCCTTGAGCAGCCGTTTCTGGTCCTGGTCGTCATAAATGGTGAAGTCACGGGAATAGCCGAGGGCCGCGATCTCCTGCCGCAGAATGCGGACGCAGGTGGCATGAAACGTCGCCACCCACGGCAATTCCCCCCCACCGAGCAGACGCTCAAGGCGTTCCTTCATCTCCCCGGCGGCCTTGTTGGTAAAGGTCACGGCGAGGATCTGCCAGGGCGGCACACCGCGCTCTTCAATCAGCCAGGCGACCCGATGAATCAGGGTCCGAGTCTTGCCCGACCCGGCCCCGGCCAGAATCAGCAACGGACCGTCACCATGGGTCACCGCCTGCCGCTGGGGATCGTTGAGCCCTCGCAGCAGGTTATTCATCGTCATCCCCCAGGGAGCGTGACATCAGCGCCCGGTTGTAAGCCGAGACCATGTCGCGACGGGAAATGATGCCGACCAGCTTGCGGTGCGTCTCGCGGTCGACCACCGGCAGCTGTTCAATGTTGCGATAACCGATTTTGCGCATGGCGGTATCCAGATCCTCCTCGGCGTGGGCGGTGATAACATTGACGCTGGCCAGTTCCTTGACCACCACCAGATCCATCAGGTCGCGCTCAAAAACCACTCCCATGAAATCCTGCACCGAGATGATCCCGGTCAACTCACCCTTCCGGTTGACCAGCGGGAAATTTGTGTGCCGGGTGCTGGCGATAAATTCGGCGAACTGGCCGAGGGTCATGTTCTCGGGAACCGTTTCCACGTCCCGGGCCATCACCTCGCCGACCTTGAGCGCCTTCATGATGTTGCGTTCCTTACCGGCTTCAAGGTCGATACCGGCCCGTGACAGTTCAACCGTCTCCAGGCTGTCTTTCTTGAAATGACGAGCGATGGAGGTGCCGATGACGCAGGCCAGCATGATCGGGATGATGACCTGATAGCTGTCGGTGATCTCGAACAGCAGGAAGATGGCGGTCATTGGCGCGTTGGTCGCCGCCGACAGAAAAGTTCCCATGCCGACCAGGGCGTAAGCGCCGGGAGAAAGATGGGCCTCTGGAAAAACCAGCACCGCGAGGTGGCCGAAGGCACCACCGGCCACCGCGCCGAGAAACAGACAGGGGGCAAACATACCGCCCGGGAGACCGGAGCCGAGGGTGATCGAGGTGGCCACCGCCTTGGCCAGCACCAGGCCGGCCAGCAGCCACAGGGCCCCTTCGCCGAACAGCACTGTCTCCATGAACCCGTAACCGTTGCCGAACACCTGGGGAAGGACCATGCCGATCAGTCCGACCAGCAGCCCGCCGAGGACCGGCTTGGCCAGACGCGGCAGGGGGATCGCGTCAATGCGGTCCTTGATATAAAAATGCAGGTCGATGAAACCGACCGACAGGATCCCGACAAAAATCCCCAGCAGCAGGTAGAGTCCCATTTCCCAGGGACTGTTGACGAAATAGGGGGGCGCGGAAAGTTCAGAGATATTGCCCAGCAGGGCGCGGGAAACAACCGTCGCCATACCACTGGCGATGACGATGGAGGTGAAACTGGCCAGCTCGAAGGAAGAGAGCAGGACGATTTCGGTAGCGAAAAAAACGCCGGCGATCGGCGCGTTGAAGGTCGCCGCCACCCCGGCCGCGGCACCGCAGGCGACCAGCACCTTGAGCCGGTCGCCGCTCATCTTGAACAGCTTGCCGAACTGGCTGCCGATCGTACCGCCGATAACCGCGATCGGCCCTTCCTGCCCGGCACTGCCGCCGGTACCGAGGGTGATCGCCGCCCCCAGCCCGCGGGTGAAGAGCGGTCGCAGCGGCAGCTTGGCCCCCTGCAGGTTGACCCGCACCAGGAAGCCGGCGAAACCGCCTTTCAGGTCCTTGCCGAAAAAGATCCACAACGGCAGGATCAGCAGACCGCCGAGGGCCGGCAGCAGCGCAACCAGGGCCCGCTGCGGAGTCCATTGATCGAAGGAGATCTGCAACAGGTCAAGGCTCTGTTCAAAAACCAGCTGGTGAACCAGTTCGATGGTCTGACGAAAAAGGTAATTGCCGAGGCCTCCGAGAATACCGATGAGAACCGCGAGGATGATCAGGAAGGTGTTTTCACTGATACGGATACGCGGCAGGGCTCCGGTCAGCAGGCGTTGCAGTTTTTTGAACAGGCGGTTGGCGAAAGACAAGGCAGGAATTACTCCACGGTGACGCTCTTGGCCAGGTTGCGCGGTTGATCAACATCGGTCCCTTTGATCACCGCCACGTGGTAGGCCAGCAGCTGCAACGGCACCGAGGTCAGAATCGGCATCAGTTCATCGCTGGTTTCCGGCAGTTCGATCAGCGCGTCGCACTTGTCGCGCAGACCGGTTTCGGCCCGGGTGGCCACCGCGATCACCCGACCGCCGCGTGCCCGGACCTCCTCCATGTTGGAAATAACCTTTTCGTAAGTTTCATTGTGCGGCACCAGCACCACCACCGGCAGGTTCTCATCGATCAGCGCGATTGGTCCATGCTTCATCTCTCCGGCGGGATAGCCCTCGGCATGGATGTAGGAAATCTCCTTCAGTTTCAGCGCTCCTTCCAGGGCAATCGGATACTGATTGCCGCGCCCGAGGTAGAGAAAATCTCTGGCATGGGCAAAGGCCTTGGCGATATTCTCGATCGGCACATCCAGTTCCAGGGCGGTTTCAAGCTTGCGCGGCAGGCTGACCAGCTCGGCGACCCGCCGCCGACATTCCTCGGCGCTGAGCTGCCCGCGCACCCGACCGAGACGCAGGGCGAACAGGTAGAGACCGATCAGTTGGGTGGTAAACGCCTTGGTCGAGGCGACGCCGATTTCCGGCCCGGCATGGGTATAGATGACTCCGTCGCTTTCCCGGGCGATGGAAGAGTCGACCACGTTGCAGATGCAGACGGTGCGACCGCCTTTGCCTTTCGCCTCACGCAATCCGGCCAGGGTATCGGCGGTCTCGCCGCTCTGGCTGATCAGCAGGGTCAGGGTATCCTCATCGACAATCGGATCGCGATAGCGGAATTCGCTGGCAATATCAACCTCGACCGGAATCCGCGCCAGTTTCTCGATATAGAACTTGCCGACCAGGGCCGCGTGCCAGGATGTCCCGCAGGCAATGATGAAAACCTTTTTCAGGCTTTGCAACTCCTTGTCGTCAAGACCGAGACTCTCCAGGTGGACATCGCCCTCCTCATCCTTGAGCCGACCGGCAATGGTATCGGCGACCGCCCGCGGCTGCTCATAGATTTCCTTGAGCATGAAATGTCGGTAGCCACCCTTCTCGGCCATCATCGGCGACCAGGTGATGGTTTTCGGTGTCTTCTGCAGCGGCGTGCCGGCCAGGGTCGAAACCTGCATCGACGAGCGATTGAAAACCACCAGTTCACCGTCTTCGAGAAAAACCATCTCACGGGTATGGGAGAGCATCGCCGGAATGTCCGAGGCGACGAAATATTCTCCCTGCCCCTGGCCGACCACCAGCGGGGAGCCGAGTTTGGCGGCGATCAGTTTGTCCGGCTCGGCCTCACAGAGCACCGCCACCGCATAAGCGCCGTGAACCTCGCTGAGCGCGGCGCGGACCGCGGCCTCGAAATCGCCGCTGTCGTTGAAATGCTGCTCGATCAGGTGGGCGATAATTTCGGTGTCGGTTTCCGAACGAAAGTTGTGCCCGAGACCGATCAGGCGTTCCTTGAGTTCCAGGTAGTTTTCGATGATGCCGTTGTGGACCACGACGATGACACCGGCCTGGTGCGGATGGGCGTTGGTCTCCGACGGTCGGCCATGGGTGGCCCAGCGGGTGTGTCCGATGCCGACACAGCCGGGAACCGGCTGCTGCCGCAGGAGGGTTTCAAGGTTGACCAGTTTGCCCTCGGCCCGACGAAGTGCAATGCGGCCGGCATCCAGGGCCGCGATCCCGGCTGAATCGTAACCACGGTATTCAAGCTTCCGCAACCCCTCGATGACAATATCTGAAGCCTGCTGCGATCCGATATATCCGACAATTCCACACATAGATGATCCGTTGGCGCGAAAACCGGGCAGGATTTTTCCTGCAGCCAGCTCCGCGGCCCGCTCCCCCTCGTCTGTTATTAAACCCGAACTCGCTGATTCAGGCTATTTTTTCATTTTCCGGCGCCGGACCCAGCCTTCAATCACCTTCTGCTCCACCCGCGACAGGGCCAGGGAATCGGGCGGGACATCCCGGGTGATGGTCGAACCGGCGCCGACAAGGCTGTTGCGGCCGATTCTGACCGGGGCCACGAACTGGGTGTCGGAACCGACAAAAACATCATCCTCGATCACCGTGCGGTGCTTGTTGACCCCGTCATAGTTGCAGGTGATGGTGCCGCAGCCGATATTGACGCCGCTGCCGAGTTCACAGTCGCCGAGGTAGGTCAGGTGACTGGCCTTGGAACCGAAACCGATCTCGGCCTTCTTGGTTTCAACGAAATTGCCGATCTTGTTCTCGCCGGCGAGCCGGGTTCCGGGACGCAGGTGAGCCATCGGTCCGATATCGGTACCCGGCCCGATGTCACTTTCTGCAAGGACCGAACCGGCCTTGATGTTCACCCGGTCGGCGACACGGCAGGCGTCGATGGTCACATGAGGGCCGATGGCGCAGTCACGGCCGATGACCGTCGCTCCGCGCAGGATGGTGCCCGGCAGCAGGGTGGTGTCGGCGCCGATCTCCACCCCGGCCTCGATATAGGTCGTTTCCGGATCAAGGATGCTGACCCCGTTGCGCAGATGCATGGTGTTGATCCGCCGCCGCATAATGGACTCGGCGGCCGCCAGCTGGACACGGTCATTGATGCCCATCGCCTCATCGGCATCCCCGGTCGCCAGCGCGCAGACGGTGTGTCCTGCGCGACGGGCGGCGGCCACCACATCAGTGAGATAATATTCTCCCTGGGCGTTGTCGCGGCCGACCCCGGCCAGAGCCTCAAAAACAAAGGGCACCTCGAACAGATAGATGCCGGTATTGATCTCACGAATCCGCCGCTGTTCGGCACTGGCGTCCTTCTCCTCGACGATCCCCTCGACCTGATCACCGACACGCACAATACGACCATAGCCGTACGGGTCGTCAAGTTCAGCGGTCAGGACCGTAACTGCCGCCTGCCGGTCACGGTGCAACTGCAGCAACCGTCGCAGGGTTTCCAGACGCAACAGCGGCACATCGCCGCACAACAGCAGCAGGGTTCCCCGAAAATCCTCCAGCACCGGGCGGGCGCAGAGCAGCGCGTGACCGGTCCCCAGCTGCTCCGGCTGACGAACGAAATCGACCCCGGTCGCGGCAAGAGCCGCCTCGACCTGTTCGGCGCCGTGGCCGGTCACCAGGACCGTCGGCGCGCAACCGAGCTGCCGAGCGCAGTCCAGCGGCCAGGCCGCCAGCGGCCGACCGGCCAGCGGATGCAGCACCTTGGGACGCTGCGATTTCAAGCGGGTCCCCTGCCCGGCCGCCAGAACCACTGCGGCCAACTGCGTTTCCATCATTTTTCCTCCCCCTCAGTTTCATGTCCAAGGTGCAAAAACGTCTTATTATACGCCAGCCCCCATGCCAGTCAAGCACAAGCACAATCTCCCTGCGGGAGGCGCCGACAGGCCCCGGGCGGCTATCCGCCGAAGTTCAGTAACTACCTTAAATAACCGCAATTTTCTTTGCATCGAACGACAAGTTAAGTATAGTTTCATCAATGGGAGGTATTTCCATGGATGAACGCAGGCAGATCAGCCGCATTCTCTCTGAGATCGAACAACGGATGCGCCAACTCGAAATTCACTTCGAGCAGTACTTCGGCGGGGTTGAAAAACGGGCCCCGATGCAGGAACGGGAGGAATTGGCACGCTTGCTGCGCCAGTTCGCCAACCGGCATATCATCCAGACCAACCTGCGTTTCCGCTACCAGAATCTGGCGAGCCGTTTCCACAGTTACTGCGGCCACTGGGACCGCATTCTCCGACTGATGGACGAAGGCAAGTTCGAACGCGGCAGCGGCCGCGTCTCCGCCCCGAAAAGCGCCCCGTTGCCGACCGCGGCAGAGTCCGACCGGGTTGCTCAGGTCTATAATGACCTGCGTGCCGCCTATGAGGAAACCGGCAGCGGCAAACCTCCCGAACGCGAGCAGGTCGAGGAATTCCTGGCCCGACAGGAGGAGAAAATCCGCCGCAAGTTCGGCGACCGCGAAGTGGAGTTCCGGGTTGTCGCTGAAGGGGGTAAGCCGAAGATCAAGGTCCGGGCCAGGAAGTGAGTCAAGGTGACGGCGAAACGCAGACAAAAAACCGCCCTGGTTCTAGCTGGCGGCGGCATCATGGGAGCGGCCTACGAAATAGGCTGCCTGACCGTCCTTGACCAGCTGTTCGAAGACGATTTCAACGTCAACCGATTCGATCTCTTTGTCGGCGTCAGCGCCGGCTCGGTGATTGCCAGCCTGATAGCCAACAACGTTTCTCCGGCCAGCCTCTTTTCAGCCATCAGCAACGATGAACAGACCGTCTTCAACTGGCGACGACGCGACATCTACCGTCTCGATACCCTGGCCATGCTCGGCAGTTGCTGGAAACTGTTCGCCAACAGCGTCCGCATCTTCCGCAGCTATCGAAGCAGTCGTTCGAATTTCAGCCTGCAGGAACTGCCTTACCTCCTGCAGGAACAGTTTCCTGCCGGGCTTTTTTCCCTCGGACCGATGCAGGACTATCTCTGCCGCTCCTTTCGCCAGGAGGGGCTGTGCGATGACTTCCGCGAACTGGAACGCCCTCTGTTCATCCCCAGTTATGATCTCGACAACGGCAAACGGGTCATCTTCGGCAGCGACGGCTACCGCAATGTTCATATCTGCCAGGCGATCACCGCCTCCAGCGCCATCCCTTTCTTCTTCCGCCCGCACCGTATCGGCGGCCGCTATTACATCGACGGCAACATCGGTCGCGTCACCCATATTGACATCGCCATCGAACAGGGAGCCAAACTGATCGTGCTGATCAACCCACGGGTACCGATGGTCAACGATCCCGCTCGAATCTGTCTGCCTTCTCTTTCCTACGGCCATTGCACCAGTATTGCCAAACTCGGCATCGGCGTCGCCTGGGAACAGTCGCAACGTATCGAAAGTCGGGAGAAACTGGAACTGGCCATGGAAACCTACCGGCGTGAACATCCGGATGTCGACATCATCCTGATCGAACCGGGGCCGGAAGAATCGCTGCTCTTTTTCCAGAGTCCAATGAGCCAGAAGGCCCGCAACCAGACCATGGCCTACGGTTATCAACTGACCCTGGGGCAACTCAACAATCGTCTTCCGGAACTGGCGCGCATCTTCTCCCGGCATCAGATCAACACCCGGATGACACGACTGCCGGACCTCTTCAAGAAACCGGCCCGGCCCACCGGGACGGAAGGAGAGAGCCATGAATAGCTGCCCGGCCATCACCTTCGCCACCCTGCACGTCCGCCGTTCCGCCCAGGCGGTCAGCCTGGCCGCCGGTTGTCTGGCCGCTGCTCTTCCGGAGGAGATCCGGTCCGGTTGCCGACTGCTTGATTTTTATCCGGACCAGCCGGTTGCGGCCATGGCCGATCGCATCCTGGCTGAACGGGTCGACCTGCTGGCGCTGCCGACCTATCTCTGGAACTGCAATATCCTCACGGTTCTCTGTACCGAAATCCGCAACCGCAGCCCACAGACACTGATTGCCTGCGGCGGCCCGGAGGCTACCGCCAGGGCCGCTGCCATCCTGAAGCAGAAAACCTGCGACCTGGTGATTTCCGGAGAAGGGGAAAAACACTTCTCCGACCTGGTTCTGGCCCTCGCCGCCGGTGATGACTGGCGGCGACTGCCCGGCATGACCCTGATGGGACCGGACGGGATTGTCTCCAACCCTGACAAGACAGTGAGCCGACTCTCCGTCCAGACCGACTCCCCCTGGTTGTGCGGCCTGCTGCAACCGACCACAGAAGGCGGTGTCCTCTGGGAAACCGCCCGCGGCTGTACCTTCGGCTGCGACTTCTGCTTCGATTCCGGCGGGCACCACCAGGTCCGCCCCCTGCCGGAAGAACGGCTGGTCGCCGAACTGGAACTGTTTCAACGTCGGGGGGTCAGCCAGGTCTGGGTTCTCGATTCAACCTTCAATTTCCCGCCCGCGCGCGGCAAACAACTGCTGCGACTGCTGGCTGTCCACGGGCGGGGCATCCACTTCCATCTCGAAGCCAAGGCTGATTTCCTCGACCGGGAAACCGTCGCGCTGCTGGCCGCGGTCGACTGTTCGGTCCAGGTCGGCCTGCAGTCCGCCCACGCCGAGATCCTGCGCCGGGTTCACCGCCCCTTCGATCCGGAAGTTTTCAGCCGGGCGATCAATCTCCTCAACGCCGAGGGCATCACCTTCGGCCTCGACCTGATCTACGGCCTGCCCGGCGACAACCTTGCTGGCTTCTGCCGCAGCCTCGATTTCGCCCTGCAGTTCGCCCCCAACCACCTCGACATCTTTCCACTGGCGATTCTGCCGGGCACCCAACTTGCGGCACGCGCCGCCACCGAGGGCATCCAACATCAACCCGAACCGCCCTACGAAGTTCTCGCCACCCCGGACCTGCCGCGGGCGGAGCTGGAACAATGCCGCGAACTCGCCGCCGCCGTCGACCTGTTCTACAACACCGGTCGGGCAGTCGGCCTGCTGCCGACCCTGCTGCGCTCGCTGCAGATCGAGGCTGTCAATTTCTTTACCGATTTCGCCAACTGGCTGCAGCGGGACCAGGGGCTCTACCGCGACGCGCTGCTGGCCACCGAAACCTGGAGCAGCGCCGAGGTTCTGGCGATGCAGGAAAGCTTCATCCAGCACCTGCTGCTCAAACGCGGACATCCCGAACTGCTGCCCGCCGCCCTTGACCTGCTGCGCTACCACTTTCACTACGCCGAAGCCCACCTCGGCGACGAGGTCCTCCCCCCTTCGCGGCCGTTGCAGAAAGAACGGGCCTGGGACACCCCCTGGTCCCTGGCGCCGGGGGTCCGACTGGTCCCCTTCCACTACGAAATTGTTGACCTGCTCGATCTTGAAGGAGCCGACCTGACAGCCATCGGCGAACTGTTGCGGCCGGTCGGCTCGGTGGCGCTCTTCGTCAGGCGGCAGAATGAAGTCTGGTGTGAATCGCTGGAGGAGGACTTTCTGAAACTGTTGCAGAACTGCGACGGCCGACACAGCCCGGCCGAAATTTTCGCCGGCAGCATTGCCCCGCGCGAGGGCATGGAACTGGTCGATTTCGCGGTCGCGGAAGGGTTGCTGGAACAGATACCGCCTACTTGAGCAGCAGGTCCATCATCCCCTGATAGGTTTTGCGCTTACGTTCGGACTGGCCGTAGAGGGTCGCCGAAAAGAGGGCGGTGGCGGCGTGCTCGGCCATCATCGAGAACAGCTGGTGGTCAACCGAGGCGAAGGATTCCTTCTGCACGAACAGCTGGTAAACCGCCAGCACCCCCATCACTTCATCGTGAATCTTGAGCGGAATGGCGACCAGCGGCTGCAGCGGGTCGTCGGAACCGGCGGTCACCACTCCCTCCTGCAGATAGGTTTCCCCGCTTGCGAAGGCCCCGCCGACAATCCCCTCGCCGGCGGCGACGGCGGGGAACTCGTCGCTTTCGAAGCCTTCACCGGCCTCGAAACACAGGCAATTTTCCTGTTTATTCCACAACAGCAGGGCAAACTTCTCGGCACCGACGAAATTGATCACCACTTCCTTGATAATCTCGATCACCTGCTCGCGGTCGAGGACCGAATGCAGCCGCGAAGAGGCAATATAGAGGTTGGTCAGGTTGTTGTTGACATCCTCGCTCTGAATCAGCTGTTCGGCGAATTCGCGGTTTTCCTCTTCAAGTTCCCTGATCCGCGCCAGCAGATCGGCGTTCTGCCGACGCAGCTCCTCGACCGACAAGTCGGCCTCGGATTTTGTCCGATCATCCACGACGGGAAGCGGTTGTTGCACCGCGGCTGACGCCTGCTGATGAAGATAGCTCTCCAGGGCGGCAATCCCCTGCGGCTCGGGGTGGATGAAATAGATGCCCATGCCGGCCTCGGCGCCGGGCTTGACCCGCTTCACCTTGCCGAGAACCTGCAGCTGGTCACCGGTCGGCAGTTCAAGCAGGATCTCGACCAGGCTGCCGACCGCCAGTTCATTTCGGCTGCGGACGTAAATGCCGTTGCGGGAGACATCACCGACGGTGGCGCTGAGGCTTTTGCCCCGCTGCTGCAGGCGCACCCGCAATGATGCCGCGACCCGCTCCGCGGTCCGGTGACGCAACCCGCCGAGCAGGCGCTCGACTTTCTCCAGCAGCTCATTCTTGTTGACCGGCTTGGTGAGATAGTCATCACAACCGGCTTCAAGGCAACGACGGATCTCCTCCTCCTTGCCGCCAGCGGTGACCATGATCACCGGCAACCGCTGCCAGCGCTCGTCACTGCGCAACCGGCGGCAGAAATCATCGCCATCAAGGTCGGGCATGTAGAGATCAAGCAGAATCAGGTCGGGCTCAAGCAGGGGAAGTTCAGTCAGAACCTCGACGGCGGAGGTCCGGGTCAGGATGTCGTGACCGCTCTCCTGGAGAAAGGATTTTTCGAGTTGAAGAAACAGCTCGACGTCATCTATCAGCAACAGGGTGGCCATCGATCAATCCGGAATCCTCTTTCACTGTCGGGAAGGGAAGTGCAACGAAACTAACCGAGTGAGCCCCAAAAGTAAAGCCCCCCGGTGTATAGCCGGGGGGCTTTATTCGACGTGTCGGAACCCGGCCGCTGAGAAGCGGGCCGGAATGATCAGGCGACATCCGACAGGCGCCGCCGGTAACGCGGCCGTTCAATAATCATACTGCGAATTTCAGCCGGTTCAGGCACCCGTCCGGCAATCCGCAGGTTGTCGTCGAGAACCAGGGCCGGAGATACATAGACCCGGTTATCGATCATCTTGCGCCGATCACGGTAAACGTGAACTTCGGCGTTCACGGCCAGGTCCTCAAGAACATGGCGCACATTTTCCAGAGTCCGTTCACAACGCTGGCCACAATCGGGTTTGCAGAGAATATCGATACGCATGAGGATAACACCTCCCTGTCAGATGGCTGACTCATTTAGTCATATTATAGCCGGCCACAAGACAATAGCAACCTTTTTCACCCCTGAAGCATTGATTCATAGTGTCCTCAATCCAGGCGCGGCGGCGGGTTGTCGCCGTAGACAAACTTGAGCGCCCGCCGGACACGTGCCTGCAGACGTATCGCGTTGATCGGCTTGGCGATGAAATCAAAGTAGCCGAGATCGAGAACCCGCGCTTCTTCTTCGGGGGTGCTTTTGGAGGAAAGACCGATCACCGGGATTTTTTTCGTCCGCGGGTTGCTCTGCAGGCTGCGGAACATGGCATCGCCGCTGAGCTGCGGCATAATGGTGTCGGAAACGATAAGGTGCGGCATTCTGGTCATCGCCACTTTGATCCCCTCGGCACCGTTGTTGGCCTGCAACACCCGGTAGCCGGCCCTTTCCATCGCCGCCGCGATGGCGCAACGCACCAGCTCCTGATCATCCACCACCAGCACCGTCCACCAGGTCTGCAGATCCCGCGGCTGACGCCCCCGGTAGTGCCGATCGACGGCGTCGACTATCTCGCTGCGGGTGGTCACACAGGGAGCGATGCTCAACCCGGTACGAAAACCGAGTTCATCGATGGTCTGCATGTCAAGGGGGTTGACCATCGCCAGGTGCAGTTTCCGCCCCTCGACCTTGAGCGGGAAAATCAGTTTCTTCAGCGCCTCATCGCCGTCGACCAGAGCGAGAACTTCGCGCGGAAAGCGATGGTGACAGATATCCTTGACCGTCTTCAATCCGAACTGACGGGCCAGGACGATACTGATATCCCGCTCGGTGACGATCCCGTGCTCCTCCAGGATCTGACCGAGATGGCGACCGCTTTCCCGCTGTCGGGCAAGAGCCGTCTGCAGGGTTTTTTCACTGAGAATCCCGGCCTCGACCAGAATTTCCCCGAAGCGCTTGCGCTGAGCCATGCACGCTCCCTTCAGTCCCCTCCGAAAGCAGAAACCATCAACAGCATCAGCCTACAAACTCCTTATCGACCTGGCAAGACTTTTCTTTAATAAAATCATATATATGGCCATTGCCTGAATCAGTGAGCCCCTATTGGAGGAAAAGTGCAAGTACCTGGTCTGAATGAGATTTTCAAAAATCGCCAGCGCACCCACAGGTTCGCTGGCGATTTTGGGGAAGCTCAGCCAGATCAATGACTTGTGCTGTCCGCCGACAAGGGGCTCACTGACTCAGACATTATTCCGTCACCACGGTCAGCTCACCATCTTTGACATCCACCTTGAAACAGGTCCCGGCGGGAAGCTCGCCACTGATCAGCAACCGCCCGATACGGGTCTCCAGCTGATGCTGCAGATAGCGCTTGAGCGGTCGTGCGCCGTACTGCGGATCGTAGCCACGTTCGGCAATCAGGTCACGGGCGGCCTCAGTCAACTGCAGCTGCAGCTGGCGATCAGCCAGCCGAGCACGCAGCTGCTCAACCAGCAGATCGATAATCCGGACGATTTCATCACGCTGCAGCGGCTTGAACAGCACCAGGTCATCGACCCGGTTGAGGAATTCGGGCCGGAAGCTGCTGCGCAACGCCCGCATCACCTGGTTGCGGGTCGCCTCGGGGATCCGCCCTTCGCTGTCGATGCCGGCGATCAGATCCTCGGCACCGATATTCGAAGTCATGATGATGACGCTGTTCTTGAAATCAACGGTCCGGCCCTGGCTGTCGGTCACCCGGCCGTCATCGAGGATCTGCAGCAGCACGTTGAAGACCTCCGGGTGCGCCTTTTCAATCTCATCGAAGAGGATCACCGTGTAGGGTTTGCGCCGCACCGCCTCGGTCAACTGGCCGCCCTGGTCGTAGCCGACATAACCGGGGGGAGCGCCGATCAGGCGGCTGACGGCGTGTTTTTCCATGTACTCGGACATGTCGATACGCACCAGGTTCTCTTCCGAATCGAACAACGCCTCGGCCAGGGTGCGTGCCAGTTCGGTCTTGCCGACCCCGGTCGGCCCGAGAAAGATGAAGGAACCGACCGGCCGTTTCGGGTCCTTGATGCCGGCCCGGGCGCGGATCACCGCGTCGGCGACCAGCTGCACCGCCTCGTCCTGGCCGATCACCCGCCGATGCAGAATCTGGTCGAGCTTGAGCAGCTTTTCCCGTTCCCCTTCCATCAACCGGGTGACCGGAATACCGGTCCAGCGCGAAACGATATCGGCGATCTCATCATCACTGACCGCTTCGCGCACCAGCCCGCCGCTCACCTCGCCCTCATCCTCCAGGCGATGCAGCTCGGCCTCCAGTTGCGGCAACTGTCCATGCTTCAGTTCGGCGGCCCGGTTAAGATCGTAATTCCGCTCTGCCCGCTCGATCTCCTGCCGGGTCCGCTCGATCTGCTCACGCAATGCCTGCAGCTTCTTGATCGCACCTTTCTCTTTATCCCACTGCGCCTGCAGGGTGTCGCGGCGTTCCTGCAGATCGGCCAGCTCACGGCGCAACTGCTCAAGGCGCTGGATACTGGCGGCATCCGTCTCCTTGGTCAGGGCCGCCTCCTCAATCTGCAGCTGCATGCTGCGGCGGGTCACCTCGTCGAGTTCCTGCGGCAGTGAATCGATCTCGGTGCGGATCATGGCGCAGGCTTCGTCGACCAGGTCGATCGCCTTGTCGGGCAGGAAACGGTCGGAGATGTAACGGTCGGAGAGGGTCGCCGCGGCGACCAGGGCGTTGTCATGGATACGCACCCCGTGGTGGACCTCGAAGCGTTCCTTGAGACCGCGCAGGATACTGACCGTATCCTCGACGCTCGGCGGCTCGACCAGCACCGGCTGGAAGCGGCGTTCGAGGGCGGCGTCCTTCTCGATATGCAGACGGTATTCATCAAGAGTGGTGGCACCGATGCAGTGCAGCTCGCCGCGCGCCAGCAACGGCTTGAGCATGTTGCCGGCATCCATCGCCCCCTCGGCCTTGCCGGCACCGACAATGGTGTGCAGCTCATCAATGAACAACAGGATGCGCCCGGCACTCTCGCGGATCTCGGCCAGCACCGCCTTGAGCCGCTCTTCGAACTCACCGCGATACTTGGCCCCGGCGATCAGCGAGCCGAGATCAAGAGCATAGACGGTTTTGTCCTTGAGCCCCTCGGGAACGTCGCCACGGACGATCCGCTGCGCCAGACCTTCAACGATGGCGGTCTTGCCGACTCCCGGTTCCCCGATCAGCACCGGGTTGTTCTTGGTCTTGCGGGAGAGGATGCGGATGGTGCGGCGAATTTCCGCGTCTCGACCGATAACCGGGTCGAGTTTCCCCTTGCGCACCTCGGCCACCAGATCACGGCCGTACTTCTGCAGCGCCTCGTAGGTTCCCTCGGGATCCTGGCTGGTCACCCGCTGATGACCGCGCACGCCGGTCAAGGCCTGCAGCAGACGATCACGGTCGATCTTGAATTGTTTCAGGACACGGCCGGCCGGGCTCTTGTCATCTTCGTCGGTAAAGGCCAGCAGCAGGTGCTCGACACTGACGAATTCATCCTTGAGCTGACGGGCCTCCTCTTCGGCCTTGACCAGCAGGCGGTTGAGCCGCTGGGTGACATAGATCTTCCCCGCCTCGGTACCAGGCCCGGAAACCTGCGGCAACTTGTCCAGCTCCTGTTGCAGCGCGCGCCGCAGGGCAGCCGGGTCAAGCTCCATTTTCTCCAGCAGGCGCACCGCCAGTCCGTCCTGCTGGTCGAGCAGGGCGGCCAACAGGTGTTCGCCGTCAACCTCGACATGGCCGAAACGCTGCGCCAGGTTCTGGGCGACCTGCACCGCCTCCTGGCTCTTCTGGGTCAGTTTGTTGAAATCCATAGTCACCTCTTTGAAAAAGCCCTGAAAAGATTACCAAAAAAAAGGGCCGGCGCCATCCGGCAACCGGCCGGGCAGCCTGCCGGACCTGCGATCAGACAAGTCCTGCAGGCTGCGGGGAGATCAGTGGATCGTCTTGATCTCGATCCGCTTCGGCCGGGCCGCCTCGACCTTCGGCAGGTGCAGGGTCAGCACCCCCGCATGGAGTTCGGCCTGCGCCTTGTCACCATCAAGCAGTTCGGGCAGATGGAACTGGCGATAATAACCGGCCGGAGCGAATTCACTGTAAATCCGTTTACCCGGGGTTTCCGAACCGGCCCTGCCTTCAATGGTCAGGATGCCGTTGTTGATGTCAACCCGCAGGTCGTCCTTGCTCATGCCCGGCACGTCGGCCATGAAGGTCAATCCTTCATCGGTCTCGAAGATATCAACGGCGGGAGCCACATAGCGCTCACGCAGGTTGTCTCCGGTTGCCAGGCTCTTCTCGTTCTGAACGGTCAGATTTTTATCAGTCATGGCTCTGCTCCTTAAAGTGTTTTAAAGGTTACTGATCAAAAATTTCCTGCTCTCAGGCAACCTTGATGGCGATCTGCTTCGGCCGGGCCGCCTCGGCTTTCGGCAGGGTGACATCCAGCACACCATTTTTGTAGGTCGCCGAAACCTTGTTGGGATTGACGTCCGCCGGCAGCTCGATGGTGCGCAGGAACTTGCCTGCTCCCCGCTCACGACGATGCCAGGTCGCGTTGGCGTCAGCCACCTGCTCCGGCCGCTCGCCGCTCAGGGTCAGGCTGTTGCCGACCACGTTCATCTCCAGCTGTTTCGGATCGACACCCGGCAGCAGGGCGCTGAGGTAGAAGTTGTTCTCATCTTCGAGCAGGTTGAAACGAGGCGTGCGGCGGGCACCGAGACCGGGCAGAAAAGCGGGCTCCAGCAGGCTGCCGAGACCGACGCTGTTGAAGATCTCATCCATTTCCCGACGCATCTGATCCATCTCGCGAAACAGGTTCCAGTTGATCATGACTCTTTCCTCCTTGGGTTGGATTTCGCCTGATCCGTCAGGCTTGTTGGCGTTGTCGCCAGGAGGTATTACAACTGTCATGCCAGGCCCTCTAAAAAAATTTTCTCTTTACATTCGATATGTTATGGAGTTGAGGCGGATCAGGCGACAAACTTGCGACAGCGGCCAGCTGTCGCGGCCCGCGACAGTTGCGACAGCTGCGACGTCGCAAGCCAGGCAGAAACCGGTGGAAAGAAAGGTGAAAACGACAGGAGGATGGAAATCACGTTCCCGAGGCTGGGCAAAAATGCCTAGATGCAAGGCACCCACAGCCCTGCAGAATAAGGCGTACCGGAAGGTACGTCGTTGATGCGGGGGAAGGGCAACGCCGCAGATGGGCCTAGGAGGCTGTTGATGAAATGGTCTCCCCCCACTACCTAAATCGGCGTCAAGGCGCCATGAT